>CAYPDA010000016.1:0-36933 GCA_964409375.1 uncultured Hyphomonas sp. | reverse complement strand
CTTTCTTGCCGGTGATGTCCCAGATGGCTTTGCCGAACTTGCGGCTCTCTTTCATATAGTTGCTGAATTCCGGCCCGTTGACCTTAGGCAGCTGGCCCCAGCAGTTGAAGTCATTGCGGTTGATGACGCCCTTCGCGCCGAGGCTGAGCACATAGTCGCGCTTGTCTTCGGAGGAGACGACGCCGATCGCATTGGCGCCTGCGATGGCGCAGAGCTGCACGGCGAAACAGCCAAGCCCGCCCGAGGCGCCCCAGACGAGGACGTTGTCGGAGGGTTTCAGGACGTGAGGGCGGTGGCCGAACAGCATCCGGTAGGCGGTGGCGAGCGTCAGCGTATAGCAGGCCGCCTCTTCCCAGGTGAGATGTTTCGGGCGCGGCATGCACTGGCGCGCCTGGACGCGGCAGAACTGGGCGAAGGATCCGTCCGGTGTCTCATACCCCCAGATCCGCTGGGACGGGGAGTACATCGGGTCGCCGCCATTGCACTCTTCATCGTCGCCGTCATCCTGGTTGCAGTGGATGACCACCTCGTCACCGGGCTTCACGCGCGTGACCTTGCGGCCGACCGCCCAGACGATGCCCGAGGCATCGGAGCCGGCGACGTGGAAGTCTTCCTTGTGGACGTCGAAGGGCGAGATCGGTTCGCCCAGCGCGGCCCAGATACCGTTATAGTTGACGCCGGCGGCCATCACGAGGACAAGCACCTCGTCGGAGTCAATTTCGGGCACCGGCACCTGCTCGACCTGCATCGCGGTCGAGGGCCGGCCATGACGCTCGCGCCGGATCGCCCAGGCATGCATCAGTTTCGGGACGTGGAATTCCGGCGGAATTTCGCCGATCGCATAGATGTCTTTCTTAACCCGTCCTGACGTTTCGTGGGCCATGGACTTTCCTCCCTCGTCGATGTCAAGGCCTCCAACGCTCTGTCCGGCGTCTTCACAGCCCCTGCTGGCGCGGGCACACTGGCAAGTGTTGGACGGCGAAGCAAGAACAATGTTGCACTGCACAATCGTCTTTATGGACCTCTGAGGCATTTTTTCATGGCTGTCTGCCCGCTCGTGCATCTGAATGGTGCCGTCCTGCCGCTCGGCGGGGCCCATATTTCGCCGCTGGACAGGGGATTTCTGTTTGCCCATGCAGCCTATGAGGTGACGGCCGTCTATGGCGGGCGACTGGTCGATCTGGACGGTCATATCGGGCGCCTTGCGCGCACGCTTGAGGGAATCGGCATTCCAAATCCATACCCGCGCGATGGCTGGGCGGCGCTTCACGAAACACTGATTGCCCGCAACGGGATGGAAGAAGGGCTTGTGTATCTGCAGGTGACCGGCGGGGCGTATGAGGGGCGCGACTTTGCCGGGCCGGAGATCCTGGCGCCGACTGTGTTCGCCTATGCCGATGCGCGCAGCCTGATCGGCCCGGCCGCCCAGCACGGTATCCGCGCCGTGTTCCTTGAGGACAGCCGCTGGAAGCGGCGCGACATGAAAACGACGCAGCTTCTCTCCCAGGCGCTTGCCTACCGGGCCGCGAAGGCAGAGGGCGCAGAGACGGCCTTCATGGTCGAGGACGGCTATGTCACTGAGGCGGCATCCGCCAATATCTGGATCGTGACCGGGGCAGGGGAACTGGTCACGCGCGACCTGTCGCCCGCGATACTTCCGGGCATCACCCGCGCCGGCGTCATGGCGCTGCAGGCGGCAGGCGGCTTTACCATCACCGAGCGCATCTTCACGCCGGATGAGGCGTTCGGCGCAGCGGAGATTTTCACGAGTTCTGCGGGCGCAATGATCTCGCCTGTGGTGGAGCTGGCGGGAAAAAAGATCGGCGCAGGCCAGCCCGGTCCGGTCACGCGGCGCGTGCAGCGCCTGTACTATGAGGCGATCGGCGCGGATGTCACGGCGGCCGCGCCCTGGGCCCTGCCGCGCGCCTGAAGCACCGCCCTGGCCTTGAGCGTAAGGATGATCAAGGCCAGCCCCAGCGTAACGATATTCGACAGGATGACCGGCAAAGAGCCGAGCAGGATCCCGTAGACCAGCCAGACCGCGATCCCGGCCGTGAACATCGCATACATGATCAGCGAAATGCCTTCGGTCTGTCCCGTCCGCACGATGTGTACCGCTTGCGGCACGAAGGACAGCGTCGTCAGGAATGCGGCGATTAGGCCGATGAGATCGGTCATGAACGGGCCTTTGCTTGGCTTGGTCCGCTGAGCCTTATCTGCTTTCGCGCCGGCGCTCCAGACAGATCAGCGCGGCTCTGGCTCGTCCGGGTCGATCACTTCGCCCTCGATGACGATGCCCTCGACATTGCCGTCGCCGCGCCTCTGAAAGGCGGCGCCGAGTTCGGTGCGCATGCCGGCGATGCCGGGGCCTGCCAGGCGCGCGCTGATTTCGTTGGCGATGAGGGCGGCCGCGCCAGTCAGGCCGGCAATGCCGCCATCCAGAAAGGTGATTTCGCGGGCCAGCGACGTGTCCCGGAACAGGGCCAGGACGCCGAGTGTCAGGACGAACACGCCGATCAGAAGGCCAAGGCGGAAGGCAAAGCCCATCGCCAGCTGCGCCGGGCGCAGCACGGCCGGAATGCCCGCGATGCCGGCGAGGCGGCGGCGTTCATACAGGCTGACGGCCAGCATGGCGGCGGCGAGGATGCCGAGCGCAAACGGGCTGCGCTGCACGACCGCGAGCAGGAAGGCGCCTGCCGGAAAGGCTGCCAGCGAGAGAAGGCGTAACTTAAAGGCGGTCTTCAGGCGGGTGACGGGCTGAGGCATGACGGCGCGCGTTTCGTAGCTGGGAGATGGCAAGGGTGGCGCAGCCAGGCCGGCCGGACAAGGGCTTCTCTGTGCCGCTTGCCAGAGCGCCGGGTGTCAGCCATGTTGCGGCGCAACAAGGGGAGGCAAGACAACGACATGACCGAAGCCACCGGCAAGAAACAAGTTCCATTTCAGAACGCGCCTGAGGCGCCCTGGATCTTCCGCACCTATGCGGGCCATTCCACGGCCAAGAAATCCAATGAGCTTTACCGGCTGAATCTCTCCAAGGGGCAGACCGGGCTTTCGATCGCGTTCGATCTGCCCACTCAGACCGCCTATGACGCCGACCATGTCCTCAGCAAGGGCGAGGTCGGCAAGGTAGGTGTGCCGGTCAAGCATCTGGGCGACATGCGCGCGCTGTTTGACCAGTTGCCGCTCGAGCAGATGAACACCTCGATGACGATCAATGCACCGGCCGCCTGGCTGCTGGCGCTGTATGTCGCGCTGGCGGACGAGCGCGGCGAGGACCGCAGGAAACTGCGCGGCACGACCCAGAACGACATCGTCAAGGAATACCTCTCGCGCGGCACCTATGTGTTCCCGCCAGAGCCGTCACTGCGCCTGATCGCGGACATGGTGAGCTGGTGCTATGTTGAAGTTCCGAAGTGGAACCCGATGAATGTCTGTTCCTATCACCTCCAGGAGGCGGGCGCGACGCCCGAGCAGGAGCTGGCCTATGCGCTGGCGACGGCCATCGCCGTACTGGATGAGGTCAGGGCCGGTGGTCAGGTTCCGGAATCAGACTTTGAGACGGTATTTGGCCGGATCTCGTTTTTTGTGAATGCCGGGGTCCGTTTCGTAACAGAACTTTGCAAGATGCGGGCTTTCGTCGATCTGTGGGAGGAAATCGGCCGGGAGCGGTACGGCGTCACCGATCCCAAGGCGCTGCTGTTCCGCTATGGCGTGCAGGTCAATTCGCTGGGGCTCACCGAGCCGCAGCCGGAGAACAATGTGTACCGCATCCTGCTCGAAGCGCTGGCGGTAACGCTGTCGAAGCGCGCCCGCTGCCGCGCGCTGCAACTGCCGGCCTGGAACGAGGCGATGGGCCTGCCGCGGCCCTGGGACCAGCAATGGTCGCTGCGCCTGCAGCAGATCCTCGCCTACGAAACGGATTTGCTCGAATATGAAGACATCTTCGATGGCAGCCATGTCATCGCCGCCAAGACCGGGGAGCTGAAGGACAAGGCCCGCGCAACCCTCGCCACGATCGATGCGATCGGCGGCGCCAAGGAAGCGATCGGGTTCATGAAGGAAAGCCTGGTCGGCGCGCATATCGAGCGCATCCGCACGATCGAGAGCGGCGCGATGAAGGTTGTCGGCGTCAACAGCTATACTGAAACCGAAGAAAGCCCGCTCGGCACAGGCGGGGGCGCCATCATGACCGTCGATCCGGCTGAGGAAGCCGCTCAGGTGCGTGATCTCAGATCCTGGCGCTCAGGGCGTGACGCGGGAGCGGCCGAGGCTGCGCTTGCCGGGCTGCGCGCAGCAGCTGCCGAGAACCGCAACATCATGGAGCCGTCGATTGCCTGCGCCAAGGCCGGTGTCACGACCGGGGAGTGGGGCACGGTGCTGCGCGAGGTGTTCGGCGAGTTCCGCGCCCCGACAGGCGTGGCGCTGGTGATCCGTTCCAGCGGCGAAGAGGATGTCGAGGCGGTGCGCGCCGAAGTCGCCCGGGTGTCTCAGGCGCTCGGCCGAAAGCTGACCTATGTCCTCGGCAAGCCGGGGCTTGACGGCCATTCCAACGGCGCCGAACAGATCGCCGCGCGGGGGCGCGAGGTCGGGATGGAGGTGGTGTATGAAGGCATCCGCTTCACGCCTGCCGAGATCGCCGCCCAGGCAAAGGAAGCGAAGGCGCATGTCGTCGGCCTGTCGATCCTGTCGGGCAGCCATCTCGATCTCGTGCGCGAGACGGTCGCGGAACTGCGCAAGGCCGGGCTGGAGGATGTGCCGCTGGTCGTCGGCGGCATCATCCCGCCGGAGGACAGCCGGGCGCTGCGGCAGATGGGCGTTGCCGCCGTCTATACGCCCAAGGACTTCCGCATCACCGGCATCATGGCGGATGTGACAAGGATCGTCGAAAAGGCCTGGCTTGTGAAAGGCTGACTCCATGAAGCTGTAGCGGGGGTTGTCGCCGGGCGCAGAAACTCTGTAACGGTGACGGGCCCAAGCCGGAGCATCCCGCGTCATGCCGAATTCCACGCCCTTACAGCTTGGCTGGGAAGAATGGCTGTCCCTGAAGGATCTGGGCCTGCCGGCGATCAAGGCGAAGATCGACACCGGGGCCAAGACCTCGGCGCTGCATGCCAGCGTGATCGAGCCGTTCGGGCCGGCGCACGCGCCGCAGGTGCGCTTCCTGATCCAGCCCGATCCAGGTGATGCGTCGCTCGAGATCACCTGTTCGGCGCCGATCGTCGACCGGCGCGAGGTGACGAGTTCGAATGGCGAGCGGGAGCTGCGTTATGTCATCGAGACGACGGCGGAGATCGGCAGGCTCAGCTGGCCGATCCAGCTGACGCTGTCGAACCGCGAGACGATGACCTACCGGATGCTGCTCGGCCGGGCGGCGATCCAGCCGAGCTGGATCATCGATCCGAACGCCTCCTTCCTCCAGCCGCAGCTCAGCTATCAGACCTATCAGGGCCTGCCGCGCCGCAAGCCGGTGAAAAGGCCGCTGCGCATTGCGCTCCTGACGCGGGAGCCGCGCAATTATTCATCCCTGCGGCTCATCGAAGCGGCAGAAACGCGCGGGCATGTCATCGAGGTGATCGATACGGCGCGCTGTTACATGCGGATCGGCGCAGCCGACGCTGAGGTGCATTATGACGGGGAGGCTTTGCCGCGCTATGACGCCGTCATTCCGCGCATCGGGGCGACGATCACCGATTACGGCATGGCGGTGCTGCGCCAGTTCTCGAATACCGGCGCCTATTGCCTCAACACGGCGGGCGCCATCGGCCGCTCCCGTGACAAGCTGCTGGCGCACCAGCTGCTCGCCCGCGCCAAGATCGCCATGCCGATCACGGCGTTTGCCCATAGCCCAAAGGATACCAAGGGCCTGATCGCGGTCGCCGGCGGGGCGCCGGTGGTGCTGAAGCTGCTGTCCTCCACACAGGGGAAGGGGGTGCTGCTGGCGGAGACGCGCAAGACGGCGGAGCATCTGGTCGACGCCTTCCGGGGGCTGGATGCAAACTTCCTGGTACAGGAATTCGTCGAAGAGGCCGGCGGGGCCGATATCCGCGCCTTCATCGTCGGCAACAAGGTCGTCGGCGCCATGCGCCGCCAGGCGGAGACCGGCGAGTTCCGGTCGAACCTCCACCGCGGCGGAACGGCCAGCCCGGCGAAACTCTCGGCGGCGGAGCGGGATATTGCACGCGATGCAGCGAAAGTGCTGGGCCTGCAGATCGCAGGCGTCGACCTGTTGCAGACATCCGAAGGACCGAAGGTGCTGGAAGTGAACTCGTCGCCCGGCCTCAAGGGGATCGAGGCGGCGACCGGCAAGGACATTGCCGCGCGCATCATCGAACATCTGGAGACGGTCATCCGGCCGCTCGCCCGCCAGCGTGAGCCGCTTCTGTAAGCGCTGTCAGCGGTTTGAGAACAGCCGGCCTTTTTCCGTAATCAGCACGATTGCCAGTGAGACGATCCCCAGACCGACAAAACCCGCCGTGAGCGGTATGGTCGTGCCATTGTACTGCGCGCCGATCAGCATGCCGATCAGGCTCGAGATCAGCGTGGTTGCAAAGCCATAGGCGGCCGAGGCTGTGCCCGCGATCTTGCCGAGGGGTTCCATCGCGAGGGCGGAGAAGTTCGAGCCCATCATGCCGAAACAGGCGAAGCTGAGCGCAAAGATCGGGAAGAACACCGCGAAGTTTTCACCGAACGCCAGCGTCGTCAGGGTGAGGGTGAGCGAGGTAAGGATGAACATGATCAGGGCCGCATGGCTGATGCGGCGCATGCCAAGCCGCTCGACCAGGCGCGAATTGGTGAAGTTCGCGGCAGCGAGGGCCGCCGCGACACCGGCAAACCAGAGCGCAAAGGTGTGCTCCATCCGGAAGACTTCCCGGAACACCTGTTCGGACGAGGCGATGAACGCAAACAGCGCGCCGAAGATGATGCCGGACGCTATCATGTAGCCGAAGCTGACGGGCGATCGGACGACCTCCAGATAGGCGCTGCCCGCGCTGCGCAGGTTCAGCGGCCGCCGGGCTTCTGGCGGCAGGGTCTCCGGCAGACGCGCCCAGGTCCAGATGAGCATCATCAGGCCCCATGCCGCCAGCACCACGAAGATGCCTTCCCAGGGCGCAAACAGCAGGATCAGCTGTCCCGCCCCCGGCGCGATGATCGGCACGATCATGAAGATGGTCATCACCAGCGACATGAAGCTCGCCATGCTGCGGCCAGCAAACAGGTCGCGCACGACGGCGGCGGCGACGATCCGCGCGCCTGAGGCAAACACACCCTGCAGGAAGCGCGCAGCGAGCAGCGCCCAGAAATCCTTGAGGATGACGCAGAGAAAGGCGGTCGCAACATAGCCGATCAGCCCGATGAACAGCGGCGCGCGGCGGCCGAACCGGTCGGTGACCGGGCCCCAGGCGAGCTGCGGGGCGCCGAAGCCGAGCACATAGGCGAAGATGATCAGCTGCTGGCGATTGTCGCGCGGCGCGCCGTCCGCGACGAGGCCGGTTGCGCGGCTGATCTCGCCGAGGGCCGGCAGCATGATGTCGATGGCGATGGCATTGAGCGCCATCAACCCGGCCACCATGGCGACCAGCTCCGGCTTGCCGAGGCGTCTCGCCTGGGCCGGTTGAAGGGCTGCGGGCCTGTCTGCCGGATCGCCGTCCATATTGTGATCATCCTTCGTCAGCCAGGCCTTCTGAACCTTTTCTGGCGCCATGGCCAGCGAGCGCGTTTGCCGCAGGGCGCGCTGCGGCGCGAAGCTGTCCAAAAAGACAGGCAGGCGCGGTCTACCCCGATGACAGGCTGCAGCCGCACGAGACAGCCCGCACACGCCCTTTGCGCCTTGCAACATCGTCCGTCTGGCAGTGTTGATTCTTCCTGGTGCCTGCGGGGGCAGCGGGGGCGCAAGCCCGGCGCCGCGACCTCCGGCTGCGAACCGGCCGCCGCAGCCCCTGTGGGCGCGGGCGCCGAACCGGCAGACTTCACGCCGCCCGTGACAGACGACACCCATGCCATTGGGCCGAACCCGGGACGCTCCGTGACCGGAGGATATGCCTATTGCGGACCGGTCACGGCGATCCGAGATCATTATGTGTTTGCAGACTTCATCAGCGGCAATGTCTGCTGCGTCCCGGAAGTGCCGCTGGCCGCCGGCGAGACGCCGGGTTCGAACGCATTCAACCGGCTGAACGAGGACCGGGTGCCTGATGCCGGGACGCCCGGCCAGATATCCAGCTCCGGTCTCGATAATGACGGGCGGCTCTATATCGTCTCGCCTGGCGGCGACATGTTCCGGGTCGGGCCGGCGCCCCGAAGGACGACCGGCCCGGCTGGAACAGGGCTCAGGTGCCCGGACGGGTGATCTGGCCTGCGAGGTTGAAGATTACCTGGTCGGCATCGAAGAAGGCGACATCGTCCGGCTTCGGACCTTTGCCCATCATGATCTCCGCGCTGGCGACATAGCGGGTCTGTTCCCGGTACTCGGCCGGTCCGCCCCAGAAGGGGTCGTAATAGCCAAACCGTGAATAGTAGGCGCGCGACGGCCGGAAGTTGCGGTAGGGATCATGGAAATAGGACGCGCGCGGTCCGAAGTAGCGGTAGTTGAGATAGAAATGGTCATAGAATGGCATGTAGCCTGCCCCGCCAACAGGGACGACCCGCGTATTGGCATCGGTTTCGCGCCGGACCACCCGGAAGTGATCGTAGCCATTCTGCTTGGTCAGTTCGGCGGCGCGGTAGAGGAGGTAGGTCTCCACCGTGCGCCGGTCGGTAAGCGAATTGCCGGCAAACTCGACATGATAGCGATTTTCCTCGATCTTGAGATCCGAAAAACCGCGATCTGAAGCCGTTGCGGCCTGGTAGGGCGTGGCCGTCGCGCAGGCGCCGGCCAGGATCAGCGCAGCGAAGGCTGCGGCCAGGGTGAATTGTTTCATCGGGTCAGCCTCCATGACTGTACATTCATCATATGGTGAAGACCCTAGATGAACGCCAGCCGAATACGGCCATCACAACTGTGTTATATGCCGACCGCCAGCATGGCCTGGAAGGCGGGCCGCGCCGAGACTTTTTGCACCCAGCCTGCCGTAGCGGGGCGCCCGTCGAGGCCGCCGCGGGCGGCGCCGGAAGCGAGCTGGAAGCCCATCAGGCAGTCGGCCGCCGAGAAATTCTCACCGGCAAAATAGGCATGGTCGGACAGATGCGCCTCGATATGGTTGGCGGCCTTTTCGCGTTCCCGGGCGATGATCTGGCCGATCTGGCTGTCTGCAGCGCCGGCGAGACCAAGATACATTGTCAGGAGCGAGGGCAGGAACACCGCCCCCTCGGCCGAATGGAGCCATTCGAGGTAACGCGGGAAATCCGGCGAGCCCGCGCGCGGGTGAAGGCGGTGATCGGGATCGAACTTCGCCATCAGATATTCGGCGATGGCGCCGGTCTCTGCGATGACGCGGCCGTCATGTTCGAGGAGGGGCGACTTGCCGAGCGGGTGGATCCTCAGGAGTTCGGGCGGGGCGAGGCGCGTGGTGGCATCGCGCTGGTAGGGGACGATCTCATGCTCGACGCCAAGTTCGAGGAGCAGCCAGACGATGCGCTGCGAGCGGGAGGCGTTGAGATGGTGGAGTTTCAGGCTCATGGATTTGGTCCTTCATGCGTGAAATGAAAAACGGCAGACACCGAGGTCTGCCGTTTTCGTGCTTTACGTTCGCGGCGCGGCTCAGGCGGCCTGATAGCCCATTACCGCCTTGACCTCCAGAAATTCCTCGAAGCCGTGTTCGCCCCATTCCCGTCCGTTGCCGGATTGCTTGTAGCCGCCGAACGGGGCAGTGAAGTCCGGGCGTGAGCCATTGACACTGATCTGGCCGGCGCGGATGCGGGTGGCGACTTCATACGCCTCTTTATCCGGACCCTGAACATACCCGGCGAGGCCGTAGACCGTATCATTCGCCTGCTCGATGGCTTCCTCGAGCGTATTGTAGGGCAGGATGCACAGCACGGGGCCAAAGATTTCCTCGCGCGCGATCGTCATGTCATTGGTGACATTCGCGAACACGGTTGGCCTGGCAAAATAGCCCTTGTTGAAGCCTTCCGGACGGCCGGGTCCGCCGGCGACCAGGGTGGCGCCCTCTTCGATGCCCTTCTGTATCAGGTCCTGCACTTTCTGGTACTGGCTGCCATTCGAGATCGGGCCGATGGCGCCGGGAGGGGCGTCGGCGGGCATGCCCACCTTTACCGATTCGGCAGTCGCCTTGGCTATCGCGACGGCCTGGTCATGCTGGTCTTTCTGCACGAACATCCGGGACGGCGCGTTGCAGCTCTGGCCCGAATTGGTCATCATCGACATCACGCCGCTGGAAACGGCCTTCTGAAGATCGGCCGTAGGCAGAACAATATTCGGGCTCTTGCCGCCGAGTTCCTGGGCGACGCGCTTGACGGTCGGGGCAGCAGCCTGGGCCACCAGAACGCCGGCGCGGGTCGAGCCTGTAAAGCTTACCATATCAACATCCGGGTGAGCGGACATTTCAGCGCCGACATTCGGGCCGTCGCCATTGACGAGGTTGAACACGCCTTTCGGCACGCCGGCCTCATGCAGGATTTCGGCGAAGATCATTGCGTCGAGTGGCGCGATCTCGGAAGGCTTCAGCACCATGGTGCAGCCTGCGGCAAGCGCCGGGGCAACCTTGCAGGCGATCTGGTTCATCGGCCAGTTCCAGGGCGTGATGAAGGCGCAGACGCCGATCGGCTCCTTGCGCAGCAGGGTTGCGCCTTTTTGCTCCTCGAACTGATAATTGCGCAAGATGCCGGCCGTGGTCGCGAAATGGCCCATGCCGGCGGGCACCTGGGCGGCGTTCGCCAGCCACATCGGGGCGCCCATTTCACTGGAGATTGCTTCAGCGAGGTCCGGCATGCGCTTCTGGATACCCGCCGCGATCTTGTCGAGCAGGTCGGCGCGGTATTCGACCGAGGTCCTGGAAAACTCAGGGAAGGCGCGCTTGGCGGCGGCGACCGCCTTGTCGACATCCGCCTTGGAGCCCATCGAGATGACTGCAAAATTCTCCTCGGTGGCGGGGTTCTCGACTTCCAGCGTCCGCGGGGTTACCGGATCGACCCATTCGCCGTCGATATAGAATTTGAGATACTCTTTCATGGGCGCGTGCCTCCCTTGGCATGTCTGATTGAAACTCCCTTGCTAGTATAGGCGCGGCAGGGGCATTTCGCCACTCCTGACGCCGGGGGAGGGGCGGGCCTGGCCCTACCGCCGCACCCAGCCGCGCCCGGCCATGCAGGTGATGAAGTTGGCTTCGATGCCATAGCTCACCTCCCGGCAGGCGGTGTGGGCGGTGGCGAAAGGCTGTGCGCTGGGGCGGCTGGTCCACTGGGCTTCGGTGTTGCCGGAGGCGCATGCGGAGAGCAGCAGCGCTGCGGCGAAGGTGAGGGGGAGGTTTCTCATTTCTTTTTCATACCCCCAAGGATGCCTCTGAGGATATAGCGGGTGACTTCCCGGCTGACGGTTGTGGCGGCGGTATTGGTCGCGCGTTCGGCTGGCGTCATGCGGCGCGAGCGGGAGGCGGTGGTGCGGCCCTTTGCAGGGGCCTTGGCCGGCGCTTTGGCGCTGGCCTTTGCTTTGGCGGCCGCCTCCTTTTCCTTCTCGGCGGCGAGGCGGGCCTTCTCGGCCTCCCTGGCGGCGGCTTCTTCCTTCCGCGTCAGGATTTCATAGGCCGACTCGCGGTCGAACATCTTGTCATACCGCCCGAGTACGGGGCTTGCCTTGCTGATCTCGGCGCGCTCGGCCTGCGTCAGCGGGCCGAGCCGGGAAGCGGGCGGGCGGATCAGGGTGCGCTGCACGATGGTGGGCGTGCCCTTGGCGTCCAGCGTCGAGACGAGCGCTTCGCCGACGCCTAGCTCGGTGATCACGGTTTCGGTCTTGAAGGCCGGATTGGGCCGGAAAGAGTCCGCGGCGGACCGCACGGCGCGCTGCTCGGTCGGCGTGTAGGCGCGCAGGGCGTGCTGGATGCGGTTGCCCAGCTGGGCGAGGACGGTTTCCGGCACATCGCGCGGGTTCTGCGTGACGAAATAGACGCCCACGCCTTTCGAACGGATGAGGCGGACGACCTGCTCGATCTTCTGCAGCAGGGCCGGGGGCGTGTCCGTGAACAGAAGGTGGGCCTCATCGAAAAAGAAGACGAGGCGCGGCTTTTCAGGATCGCCGATCTCCGGCAGCCGCTCGAACAGTTCCGACAACAGCCAGAGCAGGAAAGTGGAATAGAGTTTCGGGCTGTTGATGAGCCGGGTCGCGTCGAGGATGTTGACATAGCCCCGCCCGTCCCGGGTCGTGCGCATGAAATCCTCGAGTTCAAGCGCCGGCTCGCCGAAAAAGGCTTCCGCACCGGCGCGTTCGAGGACCAGAAGTTCGCGCTGGACGGCCGACAGCGAGGCGGCGGCGACATTGCCATAACGCCGGCTGACATCTTCGCGAACGCCCGGTTCGCCGAGATGCAGCAGGAGCTTGCGCAGGTCTTTCAAGTCGAGGATGCGGAAGTCCGGATCGTCGAGGCAGCGGTCATCCGCATACTGAAAGGCAATGTTGAGGATGCCTTCCTGTACCTGGGTCAGGCCCATCAGGCGGGAGAGGAGCACCGGGCCCATCTCGGCGATGGTCGTGCGGATCGGATGGCCCTGCACGCCGAACAGGTCCCAGAACACGACCGGGGCGGGATAATAGTCGAGCGCGCCCATGCCGATATTCCCGGCGCGGGAGGTAAAGGCGCTGTGCGCCTTGTGCGTCTCGGTGCCCGGCATTGCGATGCCGGACAGGTCGCCCTTCACATCGGCTGCAAAGACCGGCACGCCGGCGTCGGAGAAAGCCTGCGCCATCACCTGCAGCGTGACGGTCTTGCCGGTTCCGGTCGCGCCGGCAACAAGGCCATGCCGGTTGGCGACCTTGAGGATCAGGTTCTGGGCGATGTCCGGCCGGCCGGTCTTGTCAGCGTCGGCGCCCCCGAGGAAAATCGTCTCGCTCATTGGTGCGGCCCCTTGCTGCGCGATGGCTGTGTCATGCCAGAATACGCGGCCAAGGCTAGTCATTCCGCAGGATTCGGCAAGCCCGCGCCGCGCCGCTTTTCTGTGCTTGACGGCAGAAGGCCGCGCTTTAACGCTCGCGCAATAGCGACGGAGTGGTGGGCATGGACAGCGCAAACCGGACAGGCATCTGGATTATCGCGACCGGAGTGATCATCGCGCTGCTTTATTGCGGGCGGGAAATCCTGGCGACCTTCGCGCTCGCCCTCTTCCTTTTCCTGATCGTGGAGGGGTTTGCTTCGGTCATCGACAACGCGTCGCGGACCGTGAGAATAGGCACGGCCCGGTTGATCGCGATCCTCCTGGTGGTCGCGGGATTTGTCGGGTTCATTGCCCTCCTGGCCAATGGGGTCGCCGAGTTCAGCCGGGATTCCAGCGAGTATGAGGAAAAAATCAACGGCCTGATTGCCGCCGCCTATGGGCTGGCAGGCCTGAGTGACGCGCCCACGCTGACGCAGTTGCTGTTCAACGAAAGCGGACAGCGGTTCTTTGCCACGATAGCCAATTCAGTCAGCGGCCTGTCCGGTGATCTCGTGCTGATCCTGATCTATGTCGGCTTCCTGTTCGCGGCCCAATCGATGTGGACGCAGAAGCTCGACAATATCTTTCCCGATCCCGAGCGGCGCGACCAGGTCCGGCGGATCGGGAATGATGCGCGGGTCGCCATTGAGCGCTACCTCTGGACCCAGACGGTGATTTCCGCGATCGTCACAGCCCTCAGCTATGTGTCCTTCCTCGTCCTCGGCGTCCAGAATGCGCTGTTCCTGTCGGCGCTGATCTTTGTCCTGAACTATATACCGACCGTCGGTTCGATTGTGGCAGCGCTGATTCCGCCGCTCTTTGCGCTGGTCCAGCCGGAGATTCCAGGCTGGATTCCGGGGGAAAGCGAGGATGCGTCCTATATCTATGCGCTTATCGTCTTTGCCGCGGCCAGCCTGTGGCAATTCTCGATCGGCAATTTCCTGCAGCCGCGCATGATGGGTGATTCGCTGAACCTGTCGGCGCTGGTCGTGCTGCTCGCCCTGGCGATCTGGGGGCTGATCTGGGGGATTCCGGGCATGTTCCTCTCGGCCCCGCTGACGGTCCTGATGATGATCATCTTCGCTCAGTCCCGGAGCACCCGCTGGATTGCCATCCTGTTGTCTGCCGATGGATTTCCCGGAGGTCATGACGGACGCGAAGAGTCGGCGGTATCTGTATAGATGGGCTGGCCATCGCGTCACCGAACTGTTACACACCTGTCGGGTTGAGGGTGTGAGCGCATGCTTCCCGTGCGTATCTCACTACAAAAAATTTACGTTTCTCGTGTGGGTTTGTGGTTGATTTACCGCAAATCAGGACAACATCTAACGAGATCAGGCTTCCGCGTGCGTCCCCCCACCCAGCCTGCGGAAACTGCCTGTAGGGCCCGCCAGACATGTCCCCGTCTGGCGGGTCCGCTTCGTTTGAGGGCCCCGGCGGGGTGCATGCTCCCAGGACCGTGACATCGCCGCATGAAACATCGGCGTTGAAGGCGGCTGCCCGCGGGGCTAGACCCGGTTCCTGACCGGTCTGCTTCGAAAGTCGATATCATGTCCCGTTCCGCTACCGCCACTGGCCCGGCTGGCCAGGTGCTTGAACAATTCCTCCAGGAAGCCGCCGGCGAAGACCTGACAGGTCTCAGAGAGGCGGATATCCGCGCGCTGGCACTCAGGGCCTGGGACTGGGCGGCGAGCGTGCCGGCGGGCCAGCAGGTTGCGCGCGTGATCCTGCAGGGCGAAGGCGAGGACGGTGCGCCCCTTTCCCGCAGCATCCTGGAAGCTGCAGGTCCGGACATGCCCTTTCTCGTCGATTCGCTTCTCGGCGAATGCGCGGCGCAGGGACAGGAGGTCAAAACCCTGTTCCATCCGGTGGTCGCGCTCAGTGATGGTCGAATGCTGTCTCTCATCCAGATTCATCTGCCCCTGCTGACCCGCGATGAAGCGGCCCTGCTCGAGAAGGGCGCGCGCGCGACCCTGGCGGATGTCGGCCGGGCGGTTTCTGATCATGCCGCCATGAGCGCCCGTATGCGCAGCGAGATGAAGCGTCTTGCGGGATTGCGTCATCTGCTGCCGGCCGAGCGCGATGAGGCGGTGGAGTTCCTGGAGTGGCTGTACAAGGAGCATTTCGTGTTCCTTGGCTGCCGGGAGTATGATTTCGAGACGGACGAGGACGGCAATGTCAAACCCGCCGAGCCGCTGATGGTCGAAGGTTCCAATCTCGGCATTCTCAGGGATGAGGATCTCAACGTCCTGACCCGTGACAGCGAACCCCTGATGCTGACGCGGGAGATCGGCAATTTCCTCCAGTCGCCCATCCCCCTGATCATCGCCAAATCGACGCTGCCGAGCCGTGTGCACCGGCGCGTGCCGTGCGATTACATCGGGGTGAAGAAATACGATTCCGAAGGCCGGGTGAACGGCGAGGTCCGCTTCCTGGGCCTGTTCACGGCAGAGGCCTATGACGAGACGGCGCGGTCGATCCCGTTCGTGCGCCGGCGCGTCCAGAAGATCATGACGGCGTCCGGCGCGGCGCCGGGCGGCCACACCGAGAAGGCGCTCGCCAACCTGATCGAGACATGGCCGAGGGATGAGCTCCTTCAGACCCGTTCGACCGTCCTCGGGCCGATGGTCCAGGCGGCGCTGCACCTGATAGGCCGTCCCCGGACGAAACTCTTCCTGCGCCGCGATGAGTTTGACCGGTTTGTCACAGCGCTCGTCTTCGTCCCGCGGGAATCCTATGACACGTTCCTGCGTCAGCGCATCGCGGCCGTTCTGACAGAGGCCTGGAAGGGCGAACTGAAAAGCTTCCAGCCCTACTTCGATTCCGGCCCGCTTGCGCGGGTGCATTTCGAGATTGGCCTAGAGCCGGGCCATCCGGAACCGGACGCCGAGGCGCTCGAGCGGCGAATCATCGAGCTGTCCCGTACCTGGGATCAGGGCTTCCGGGAATTGCTTATGGGCTCCCCGCTCACCGGCGCCGACCGGGAAGGGGCCCGCAGCTTCATCGGGGCTTTCAATGCCGCCTACCGGGAAGCCTTCACCCCGGAGGAAGCGCTCAGGGATGTGACCGGCATGGCCGCCCTCAGCGCCGGCCGGCCGATCGTTGCCCGCGCCTACCGGCATGAGCACGACCGCGCCTCCAAGGTGCGGATCAAGATCTACACCCGCACGGGCTCCATCCCGTTGTCGCGCTGCGTGCCGGTATTTGAGAATCTCGGCCTCTTTGTCGATTTCGAAACGGGCTATCCTGTTCGTCCCCTGACGAAACCGGCAGATGATGCGCCGGAGGTCTACTGGATTCATGCGCTGTCAATGGAAACGGCGGACGCCTCCAGCCTCGAGCTTGATCATCTGGCTCTCGCCTTCGAGGACGCGTTCATTGCTGTCTGGAACGGATGGGCCGAGAATGACGGCTTCAATCGCCTCGTATTGACGGCCCGGGCGAGCTGGCGCGAAGCAGCGGTCATGCGCGCGCTGGCCGCCTTCCGCCGGCAGAGCGGCATGGAGCCGCCGCAGGAGGTGCAGGAAACGGCGCTGGCGAAATACCCCGCGGCGACCCGGCTTATCCTCGATCTGTTCGCCGTCCGGTTCGATCCGCTGGCGCACAAAACCAATGACGCGCGCAGGAAGGCCGGGGCGGGTATTGCCGAAAAGTTTGAATCGGCCATGAAAGACGTTGCAAGCCTCGCGGATGACACCGTGCTGCGCCGGATGTTCGACCTCGTCTCAGCCATCCAACGTACGAACTTCTATCAGCAGGAAGAGAGCGGCGCGCCGCGCCTGTTCATCAGCTTCAAGGTCGCGAGCCGCGAACTGACAGATCTGCCGGAGCCGAAGCCGTACCGCGAGATCTTCATGCACAGCCCGAGGGTCGAGGGCGTGCATCTGCGCTTCGGCCCGGTGGCCCGCGGCGGCCTGCGCTGGTCGGACCGGCCGTCCGACTACCGCACCGAAGTGCTCGGCCTCGTCAAGGCGCAGCAGGTGAAGAATGCCGTCATCGTCCCGGTCGGCTCGAAAGGCGGGTTCTTCCCCAAGCAGCTGGCCGACCGGTCGGACCGCGATGCCTGGTTTGAGAGCGGGCGGGACGCGTACAAGGAATTCATCACGGCGCTGCTCGGCGTCACGGACAATATCGTCGACGGCAAGGTCACCCATCCGCCGCGCACCGTCATATGGGACGGCGAAGACCCGTATCTCGTGGTCGCAGCGGACAAGGGCACGGCGACCTTTTCAGATACCGCGAATGCGATCAGTCTTGATAAGGGCCACTGGCTGGGTGATGCCTTCGCGTCTGGCGGCTCAGCCGGCTATGATCACAAGAAGATGGGCATCACTGCGCGCGGCGGCTGGGAAGCCGTGAAGCGTCATTTCCGCGAGATCGGCAAGGACATCCAGACGGAAGCGTTCACGGTCATCGGCGTCGGCGACATGAGCGGCGACGTGTTCGGCAATGGCATGCTGCTGTCACCGGAAATCCGCCTGCTTGCAGCGTTCAACCATATGCACATCTTCATCGATCCCGATCCGAAGGATGCGAAGAAATCCCTCGCTGAACGCCGGCGCCTGTTCGACCTGTCACGCTCAAGCTGGGCCGACTACAACCCCAAGCTGATCTCAAGGGGCGGCGGCGTGTTCGAGCGGTCCGCCAAGTCGATTTCCCTGACGCCCGAGATCAAGGCGATCACCGGTCTCGCAAAAGACGCCGTTCCGCCGGACGAGCTGATCCATGCACTTCTGAAGGCCGAGGCGGACCTCCTCTGGTTTGGCGGGATCGGGACGTATGTGAAGGCCAGCTCCGAAAGCCATCTGGATGTCGGCGACCGGACCAATGACGCGATCCGTGTCAATGGCCGTGACCTGCGCGCCCGGGTGATCGGGGAGGGCGCAAATCTCGGGCTCACCCAGGCTGGCCGCATCGAATTTGCCAAGGCCGGCGGCCTGATCAATACCGACGCCATCGACAATTCCGCCGGCGTCGATTCCTCCGACCATGAAGTGAATATCAAGATCCTGGCGGCAGAAGCGATCCGCCTTGGCGTACTGAAGTCCGAAGACCGCAACAGCATGCTCGCCGGGATGACGGACGATGTCGCCCGGCTCGTGCTGGCGCACAATTACGATCAGACCAATGCGCTGACGCTCGCCGCCGCCAACGCGCTGGACGACCACGAGGCACTCGAACGCCTGATGGTCTATCTTGAGGACCGCGGTGTATTGAACCGGGCGCTCGAGGGCCTGCCTTCGACACCTGAGATGCAGGAACGCGGCGCCGAAGGCCGCGCCCTTACACGGCCGGAACTATCGGTGCTGCTCGCCTGGTCGAAAATTATCCTGTTTGACGACATTGTCGCCTCGGACCTGCCGGACGATCCGTGGTTCTGGGACGTTCTGAAGGGGTATTTTCCGAGCCCGGTCAATGGCTTTGACGAGGCCCTCGCCAATCACCGCCTGCGACGCGAGATCATCGCCACCATCATCGCCAATCGCAGCCTCGATCTTGGCGGGCCGGTGCCGCTGTTGCGGCTGCGGGAACTCACCGGGGCGGCGCCCGCCGAGATGGTGCGCGGCGTGGAGGCGGCCCGGGCGGTGCTCGATATTGGCGGCTTCCGCCGGGAAGTCTTTTCGCTGGACAACAAGGCCCCCGCAGATCTGCAGACCGATCTGCAGGAAGAGGCCGTGCAGGCGGTCAGCGAAGCGGCCGCCTGGTTCATCCGTACGCTGCCGGACGCGACCACCGGCGAGGCGGTAGAACGCACGCATGGCCCGCTGAATGAGCTGAAGGCAGCCTTGTCTGACATACAGACGGCCTTCCCGGCATCCCGCATCGAACGCGCCGCCCGCGGCTATGCCAAGCGCGGGGCCCCTGAAAGCCTGGCGCGCTGGGCGGCCGCGATGAACTATTTCTCGCAAGGCCTCGTCGTGACCGATCTGGCCGGGCGTGCCGGATCGCCTGTTCCCGAAGTGGGGGCCACCTTCTACAAGATTGGCGATGCGCTTCGGCTGGACCGGGTTCGCGCCTCGGCCCGCGAAGGTCTTGCCCGCGCGCCCTATTGGGACCGCGTGGCGGGCAGGCGCCTGATTTCCGAGCTCGTCCGTCTGCAGGCGGGCGTCTGCGAAGAAGCTCTCGCTGCCGGCGGCGCCGACGCATGGCTTGAGCCGCGGTCGGAAGGGCGCAAGCAGCTCCTCGCAACGCTTGGAACCCTGGGCCGGGACCGTGACTGGTCGTTCGCGAAGTTCGCGCTGTCGGCCGATGCCGTCCGCCAGTTCATGGGACGCTGATCGGTCAGCGCCCCATGCCGGGCGCGTGATCAGTGTTCGAAGGCGGCGGCCAGCAGCGGCAGGCGCTGCCCGGTCAACGCCTCGCACAGCGCAACGCGTTCTGTTGCCTGCGCGAGCTGGCGCTCATAGCCGGCAATGAGGTCCGCCTTGCTGTCGAGAAACGCTTTGGCCCGCTCCGCGTCCGCAGCCGAGCAGAAGGCGCCCGCAAAGGCGCCGACCTGTTGCCGGCGCACGACCGGCAACTTCTCGATGATGGCGTCAAACCGGGTCTCGAACGCGTCCCAGACGGGGCTGACCGCGGCGTCATTCAGGCCAGGATTGCCGGCATCGCCGGACGCGGTAAAGGCGGCGGCGAGCACTGAATAGATTTCAGACGGGCTGAACGCGAGGTCCGGCAGTCGGCGGACGAGGTCTGCGGCAATGTCCGGGTCCGCCCGCGCCGCAATGGCGCGCAGGATGGTGGCGCGCTCGGTCTGGTTCTCCGAGGCGAGCACATAGGCCAGCGCCGCATCGGTGAATCCGCGGCCCTTGTCCTCGATGGCCGCGCCTATGGCGGCGCCGAGTTCCTGCGGCTGCAGCGCGCCCGCGTCGGGGCTCCGCCCGGCCGCACCGATGAAACGCTCTGCCCGCTGCACGACCGCGCCGCGCGCCTGCGGCCGGTCACCGATCGCGATCAGAAGTGCTGAGAGGGATTCCTTCAGCAGGGTCTCGCGCGCCGAAAGCGAGGCGGCCGGACTTGTATTGAGGCGGCGCTCGGCCGGCCCATAAGTCTGCTCGACCCAGCGGGAAAAATCGCCGCGTTGTCCGGCTGACATCTGCGAATGATAGCGGCGCAGCGAAGTCAGGGGACGGATCATGGCTGCGGCCGATCCGCTGGCGGAGGCCTCGAGCCCCTGCAACAGCAGGTCTGCGCTGACATTGCCAGCTTCGAAGCCCGCCATCAGGGAGTCGAGATAGACCATCTGCTCCGCGGCGGTCAGCGCGGCATAGTTTTCGGCAAGGCCCTCGGCGCTGCTTTCGTCGAGCGCAAAGCGCCAGTATCCCGTCCCGTCCGCATTCGGCATCACATAATCCGGACACGCATCTAGTTCGATCCGGCTGGTTTCTGACGTCAGCATCTTCTGGACGATCTGCTCACCGCCTTCGCCCTGTATCCGCGCCGAGAAGGGGATCCGCCAAACCATCGCCTTGCGGTCGATGGCCGAGCCGAGCGGGGCATAGCGGCTCTGCACAACTTCCAGCGCGGCCGGGCCTGTCCCGGGACAGGACAGGGCCACATCCAGCATCGGAATGCCGGGCTGCAGCACGAAGCTGCGAAAACTGTCGATGACCGCCTCGTCGCCGGCGCCTTGCGCCATGCTCTGCAGGAAGTCATCCAGATCCGCGACGCCGTCGACAAAGCGCTTGATGTGGACGCGGATACCCTCACGGAACGCGTCCTCGCCAAGATAGGTCTCGAACATATTTAGCACGCTGGCGCCCTTGGAATAGGTGATTGCGTCAAAGGCGTCATTGATGTCGCCGTTCGAGGCTATCGGATTGCGGATCTGGCGGGCATTCTGGAGGCTGTCATCGCGCATCGCGTTGAGGCCTGCGGCAATCGGGCTGAGGGTCCATTCGCCCTCCGGCTCCACGGCCTCCATGGTCTTGTAGCTGAACCAGGTCGCGAAGGATTCGTTCAGCCAGATGTCGTTCCACCATTTCGGCGTCACGAGATTGCCGAACCATTGATGCGCCAGCTCATGGGCGTGGATGTTGTAGACACTGCGGCGCTGGCCCAGGGTGGTGCGCTCGTTGATCAGCAGCGCGGCCTCCCGGTAGATGATGGCGCCGGCATTCTCCATAGCGCCCCAGGCAAAGTCCGGCGCGGCGATGATGTCGAGCTTTCCATAAGGGTAGGCCTCTGCGAAATACGCCTCCTGCCAGATCAGCATCGGATGGGTGATTTCCAGCGCATCGTTCAGTTGGTCGCCCTTGCCGGCGCCTGCGAAGCCGCGCAGCGGCACCTGCGCCGGGCGCAGGCCTGACTTATCGTCAATCCATTGCAGCTCGCTCTCGTCATAAGGCCCCACGGCGAAGGCGAGGAGATAGGAGGGGATCGGACGCGTGGGTGAGAATGTGTGCAGCTCGAGGCCGTCCCCGGCGGGCTCGCTTGAAATCCCGGCGCCATTGGCGATCACTTTCAGGCCTTCCGGCGCGGTCACCGTCACGTCCCAGACCGTCTTGAAGCGGGGCTCGTCAAAACTCGGCACCATCCGGCGCGCATCGATCGCCTGCATCTGGCTGGCAAGGTAGGGCTGGCCGCCCTGCGTGACCTTGTAGAGACCGGCGAGGCCGAGATTGTACGGCGCCTCATAGTCAAACACGAGTGTCACGGGGCCGGCCGGCAGCGGCGTCTCGAAATCGAGGCGGGAGACACCGCCCGGCGCCAGATTGCCGGTATAGGTCGCCGGCACGATCTCGCCGTCTTGTTTACGCGCGAAGACGCTGAGGATGTTCAGGTCCTGCGCATGCATCCAGATGCGCGCATGGGCGGCGTCCAGCGTCACGTCGATCTCGACATCCGCCGTGAAACCCTCAGCGGCGGGATCGGTCACGAGGTTCAGCCGGTACGCAGTTGGCGCCGCGCCGGCTGGGAGCTGGCCAACCGGCGCTTCTTCCAGTTTCACGATGTCCGGATCGCTGCGGTCAATGGCAGAGTTCGGCCCGCAGGCAGTGAGGGCGAGGACAGAGACAGCGCCAAGAAGCGCAGGAGCGGTGCAGGAGCGGAACATTGGAACCTGTCGGCTGGCATGAAGGTACGCCCGTCTAACCACAGACTCCGCGGGGCGCAAAGCCGGCGTATCGTGAAGGCCGCCACAGAAAGTTTACACCTGTGTTCCACAATGCCTGCATGCTGCGTCTGTATCACTGGCCCCTCGATCCTGCCGGCCGGCTCGTCCGCCTCGTGCTTGCCGAAAAGGGCGAGGCGTTCGAGAGCGCCGTTTCGCCGCCCTGGCTTCCCCGGCCGGAAGTCGCCGCGATGACGCCGGGCGCTGTCACCCCGGCCCTGATCGCGCTGTCCGGCGCATTGCCGTTCGCGGCCAGCGGCACGCATGCGATCTGTGAACACCTTGAGGAGGCCCGCCCTGCACCGGCCCTGCTGCCGCCAGACCTGCGCGAGCGGGCCGAGGCGCGCCGGCTCTGGTCCTGGGTCGAGGCCGGCATGGAAGAGGTGACCGACACGCTGCTGACCGAGCGGGTCATGCAATGGGTCCGCCGTGACCGGCAGCCGGACTCCGAGAAGCTCCGCCGCGGCATGCATGCGCTGCGCGGGCGGCTGACCTTCCTCAATGCGCTGACCGAAGAGCGCGGCTATCTCGCCGGGCGGCGCCTGTCACTGGCGGACCTCTCGGCAGCGGCCCACCTGTCGGCCTATGACTATTTCGGCGATGTGCAATGGGATGCGGTGCCGGAGCTGAAGGCATGGTACATGCGGGTCAAATCCCGCCCGAGTTTCCGTCCCCTGCTGGCAGACCGCCTGGAGGCGGCCCGCCCCGCGCCGCATTATGCCGAACTTGATTTCTGATACGCCTGCGAAACTGAAAGCGGCAGCGCTTGCCTTCGGCTTCGACGCGGCCGGTATCGCGCGCGCAGACATTGCCTGGGAGGCCGGCGCCCGCCTGCAGGATTTCGTCGCGCTCGGCCGGCATGGCGGGATGGGCTGGATGGAGACGACGCTCGCGCGCCGGTCCTCGCCCACCGCCATGTGGCCCGAGGCGCGCTCGGCCCTCGTCGTCGCGATGAATTACGGGCCGGAGCACGATCCGCTGGAGGCGCTCGCGGCGCGAGAAACCGGCAACATCTCGGTCTATGCGCGCGGCCGGGATTATCACGACGTCATCAAGTCCCGCCTGAAACAGCTGGCAGGAGAGGTGGCCGCTCTCACCGGCGCCGATGTGAAGGTCTTCGTCGACACCGCGCCGCTGATGGAAAAACCGCTCGCTGCGCTGGCCGGGCTTGGCTGGCAGGGCAGGCATACAAACCTCGTCAGCCGCGCGCTTGGCTCCTGGTTCTTTCTTGGCACCGTACTCACCAGCGCGGACCTCGCGCCGGACCCGGCCGAAACCGACCATTGCGGCGCCTGCCGCGCCTGTCTCGACATCTGCCCGACGCACGCGTTCCCCGCGCCCTACCAGCTTGATGCCCGCCGCTGCATTTCCTACCTCACTATTGAACATGCCGGCCCGATCCCGCGCGAATTCCGCGCCGCGATGGGTAACCGCATCTATGGCTGCGATGACTGCCTGGCCGTCTGCCCATGGAACAAATTTGCCCGGACGGCGTCTGAATCAGCCCTGTTTGCGCGTGCAGAACTGAAAGGTCCGGGCTTGGACGAACTCGCCGCCCTCGATGACACAGCTTTCCGCGATGTGTTCTCCGGCTCACCGGTGAAACGCTCGGGCCGTGACCGGTTCATGCGCAATGTCTGCATTGCCATTGGAAACTCCGGCAGCCCCCGCCTGATGCAGAGCCTGCTGGCGTTGCTGGACGACGCCTCGCCCCTGGTGCGCGGCGCAGCGGTCTGGGCGCTGGGCCGCCTTGATCCTGCCCGCTTTGAAGCCGAGAAGGCGGACCGGTATGGCGCCGAGCCGGATGTATCCGTCGCCGCGGAATGGGATCAGCCAGCATGAGCGAGATGCACACCGGCCAGCCGGAAAAACGCCGCCCGCGCCGGCGCCTGGCCATCGCCGGCCTCAGCCTGCTTGGGCTCGTCCTGCTGGTGCACCTGTATGCGCTCCTGCTCGCGGCTGTTCCCGTGCCCGGCACAATCGTGATGGCGCAGCGCTCCGGCGAGGGCGAGGATGTGCGCCGGGACTGGGTGAAGCTTGAGGATATCTCCCCGCGCCTCGTCTATGCGGTGATCGCCGCGGAAGACGCCCGTTTCTGCGAGCATGGCGGCATCGACTGGGACGCCGTCGAGGCAGCGCGCGAATGGAATGCGAAGAACCCCGACCGGTCCCGCCGCGGCGGCTCCACCATCAGCCAGCAGACCGCGAAGAACGTTTTCTTCTGGAATGGCGGCGGCATGCCCCGCAAGGCCGGCGAAGCCTGGATGACCTATGTGATCGAGGCCGTCTGGGGCAAGCGGCGGATCATGGAAGTCTACCTCAACGTCGCCGAATGGGGCGATGGCCTGTTCGGCGCCGAAGCGGCCGCCCGGGAGCGGTTCGGCAAGTCTGCGGCCGATCTGACGGAGCGCGAAGCAGCGCTGCTCGCGGCCGTGCTGCCCAGCCCCAACCGCTGGCGCGCTGTCAATCCGGGTCCCTATGTGCAGAGCCGGGCCGGCTCGATCCATGGCCGTATGCGGGTCGTCGCCAATGAGGGCTATGCGGCCTGCGCGCTCGGCGGTGATGCGCCAGGACTGCCGCCGCGGGAGACGCCGCGGCCTCCCCCTGCGCTGGAAGCGCTTCCTGAAGTCCCGGAGACCGGCGAGGAGGCCTTCGGCGCGCCGGAAGCAGGCAGCGGTGCACCGCGCAATCGCAATGACGAGCTCAACGAGCTTCTGAACGCGGCGGACGAAACCCTTCGCAGTCCGCCCCGGCCGGAGGCCGGCGAAGCCGGGATCGGCGCCGCGCCGCTTGAGCCGCTCCCGGCCGATGAGGGGCCGGACGAGGGGCCGCAGGACCCGGCGCCGCCGGAAGCACCGGAGGATGATATGATCGCGCCTGCGCCCGCGGAAGATGAAGGCCCCCGTGATCTGCGCCCGGACTAGGCCGCTCCCGGTTCAGCCGCCAAAGGCGTTTGCATGGTCGCGCGCGAAATCCTCAAACCGGCGGGGGCGGTATCCGCTCAGCGTCTCGAGGTCCGGACTGACCGTTGCAGCGTGCCCTTGCGCGAACCAGGTCTGCAGTCCGGTCACTGCCGCGGCGTCCCAATCCGGCAGGCCCATGCGTCTCAGCGCCTGCTCCGCCATTTCCGGGGGAACCGGCACGTAGCTTACCTCCCGGCCGGCGACAGCCGACAGCGTGGTCGCCATCTCGGCGCAGGTCAGCGCTTCGCTACCGGTGAGTTCGTGCACGCAGCCTTCATGCGCGCCGCTCGCCAGAACCTGCCCGGCGGCGGCTGCGACGTCGCGGACATCAAGATAGCTGAGCCGCGCCGCTGCGAGCGGCAGATAAAGGCGGCCCTCGGCCCGGATCGTCCCTGCCTGCCAGAGGAGGTTCTGGAAGAACCCGTTCGGCCGCAGGATTGTCCAGCCCAGTCCTGATGACATCAGGGCGGCGTCGCAGCGGCCATGCTGGCGAAGGATTTCCGGCGCGCTGTCCGGGCTAGCTCCAAGCGCAGACAGCCGGACCACACGCTCTACCCCGGCCTTTCGGGCCGCCTCCAGGCCATTCCGGACCAGACCCTCAGCCTGCTGATGCACCGGGGTCAGCAGGAAGAGGCTGGCGATCCCTTCCATCGCCGCCCCGAGGGTGGCGGGATCGGACAGGTCCCCTGCGGCGAGATCAAACCCCATTCCGGCAAGGTCCGGGGCCCGGGCAGGATCGCGCACCAGCACCCGGGCAGTCACCTGCCGGTGTTTCAGTTCTGCCAGCAATGCCCTGCCGACCGTGCCCGTCGCGCCGGTCACGAGTAGTCCAGCCCTGTTCATGCGCCCCTCCCTTCATGCCGGATGCGCGCAGACCGCCCCCCGGTCAGACCGGATCATACGGAAAAATGCTCGCGGTTGCACCCATATCCGTAAAGTCCGGGCTCATCGCCGGGAAGCAATGCGAGATCAGCGTTTCGGGGTTCCAGCCTTCGAGCCGGGCCATGGATTTCACAGGACGCGGCTGATCGAACAGGATCACTTCATTGCCGCGTACACCGAAGATCTGTCCGCTGACATTCGAGGACTGATCGGAGCACAGCGCCGCAGCCAGCTGCGCCACCTGGTCGGCACGCATGCCCTGTTTCATCCGCTCCACGCGCTGGGCGCTCGCCTCGTCCTTCACAGGGATGGAGGCGATCATCCGCGTCCAGGCAAACGGCGCAATGACGTTGGAGCGAACCTTCCTGGCCGCGCCTTCCATGGCGACAATCCGGGAGAGGCCGACAATACCCATCTTCGCGGCGGCATAGTTCGCCTGGCCGATATTGCCGATCAGGCCGGATGTGGAGGTGAAGAAGACATAGGCGCCATGCTCCTTCTCGCGGAAATACTCGATTGCGGCGCGGGCGACATTGTACGAGCCGTGCAGGTGCACATCGATGACCGCCCGCCAGTCGCTCTCGCTCATCTTATGGAACATCCCGTCGCGCAGGATGCCGGCCGGATTGATGATCCCGTCGAGGCGCCCGAAGGTGTCGAGCGCCTGGGTGACCATGCCGGAGACTGCTGCGTAATCGGTGACGCTTTCCGAGTTCGAGACTGCCTCGCCGCCGGCCGCGCGGATTTCCGCTGCGACAGTTTCGGCCGGTCCGGTCGAGCCTTCGTCATCGCCCTTCAGCCCGCCGCCGAGGTCGTTGACGATGATTTTTGCGCCTTCGCGCGCCGCCAGCAGCGCGGTTTCCTTGCCGATACCATTGCCGCCGCCGGTCACCAGGATGACTTTTCCGCCGAGTACGCCCATTCTTTCCTCCTATTGTCTCGCGCCGGGACAGTACCGGCCTACCTCGGACCCGCAAGTGTGCCCGCCTGAAAAACAAGGTTTGAAATGACGCAGCCAAGCGGCTAGCAACCCCGGCATGACAATACGGTATCAGGCAGTCATATGGGATTTCGGGGGCGTGCTCACCTCCTCTCCCTTCGAGGCGTTCAACCGGTATGAGGCCGAGCAGGGGCTGAAGAAGGATTTCATCCGATCCGTCAACGCCTTGAATCCGCTGGAGAATGCGTGGGCGAAGCTCGAGCGCAGCGAAGTCGGCGCCGATGAATTTGACGGGCTTTTCCGCGCCGAATCCAGGGCGCTTGGCCGCGAAGTGCCTGGAAAGGATATCCTGGGTCTCCTGTCCGGCGCGCTGCGCCCGCGGGTGGTGGATGCGCTGCGGGCCTGCAAGGCGAAGGGTAAGGTCGGCTGCATCACCAACAATGCCCCGATCGGGAAGGGCGCCTCGATGACCAGCGACGAAAGCAAGGCCGCTGAGGTCGCCGGGGTGTTCGGCCTGTTCGACCATGTCATCGAGAGTTCGAGGCTCGGTATCCGCAAGCCCGATCCGCGCATCTATGCGCTGATGTGCGAGGCGCTGGATGTCGATCCCAGGGCCTGCGTCTATCTTGACGATCTCGGCGTCAACCTCAAACCCGCCCGCGAGATGGGCATGGCGACCATCAAGGTCACCAGCGAGGACCAGCTGCTCGCCGATCTGGAAGCCGTGACCGGCTATGCGCTGCGCTAGCACGCTCCTCGCCAGCTTCGCCCTGCTGCTGGCTGCCTGCGCGCCGGTCGAGCCGCCTGGCGCACCGGCCGGGCCTGTGATCCCGCCGGAAACGCTCACGCGGGCCCCGCAGGCGCCCGAGCCCGCCGAACTGAGCGGTGAAGCAGAGGCCCTTCGCGCAGACATCCTGCGCCATGCCGAGCGCGGGGCGCTGCGAAGTCTCGCCCGCCTCGCGGACCAGCAGGTGGGCTTCGTCTCCAATTTCGGCGGTCAGGACCATCTCCAGTATTGGGATCTCCTGCGGCGCACCGGCGTCGACCCGAACCGCCTGCTCAGAGAGCTGTTCGCAGAGCCGCCGGGCGCCCGGACCGTTGACGGCGAAACCTGGTTCATCTGGCCGGACCTTGCCGCGCGCGACGCCCGCGATCTCATCCCGGAGAAGCTGACCTTCGTGGAACGCCGGCGCCTGCGCGAGCTGATCGGTGAGGACGGCATTGCGTCCATTCGCGAAGGCGAGGGCTATCCCGGCATGCGCACAGCGATTACGGCAGATGGACGCTGGGTATATTTCGTGCTTGGCGAGGACGAAGAGGAGTAAGCCATGTCGACAGTCGGAGCCGGCGCAGCCATCAAGGCGCTCAAGGGATGGTCGCTCGCCGAGGGGGAGCGCGATGCCATCGCCCGAACCTACAAGTTTGCAGATTTCAAGACCGCTTTTGCATTCATGTCAGCAGCCGCCCTGAAGGCCGAGCAGATGGACCACCATCCGGAATGGTTCAACGTCTACAACAAGGTCGAGGTGACCCTCACCACCCATGATGCCGGCGGCGTCACGCAGAAGGACCTCGAACTTGCCGGCTTCATGGACCAGCTGGCGGCGAAGCTCAGCTGATCCGTCTGCGGTCTACTTCCACGCAACCCGGTAGAGATCAAAGCGCCGGTCCTTGAGGTTCTGCACGGCGCCCGACTGGCGCGCGGTCAGAAGGTCCGACAGAGACAGGTCCGCCAGCGCGACAGTCTCGGTGTTTGGCGCAGTGTCCGCTGCCACGCCGTCGCGCGAGAAGGGGAAATCCGACGGTGTCAGAATGCAGCTCTCTGCATAGTGGATGTCCATATTCTCGACATTCGGCAGATTGCCGACGACGCCTGAGAGCACGACATAACACTGGTTTTCGACTGCGCGGGCCTGGCAGCAATACCGTACACGCAGATAACCTCTGCGTTCATCGGTGCAGAACGGAACGAACAGCATCAGCGCGCCCTGGTCCACCAGGTGGCGGGCGACTTCCGGAAACTCGCTGTCATAGCAGATCATCACGCCGATCGGGCCGCAATCGGTCTGGATGACATGGTTGCCCTCGCCGCCCTTGATATTCCACCAGGCGCGTTCGGACGGTGTCGGATGAAGCTTCTCCTGGGTGTGGACCGAGCCGTCGCGCAGGAAGACATAGGCGACATTGTGGATGTCACCGTCCGGCATGCGCGAAGGGTGCGAGCCGCCGATGATGTTGATGTTGTACGAAACGGCGAGCTTTTCCATGAAGGCGACAAAGCGCGTCGTGTAGTCTGAGATCTTCTCGATCGCCTCCATCGGGCCGAGCGGCTTCCCCTCGAGGGAGAGCAGCTGCAGTGTGAACAGTTCCGGGAAGGCCACGAAATCTGAGCGGTAGTCAGAGGCGATGTCGACGAAATATTCCACCTGCTGCTCGAAATCGTCAATCGAGTTGATCCGTCGCATCTGGAATTGCACGGTTGCCACGCGCACCCGCTCGGGCAGGGAGGTATCGCCGAGGCTGGGTTTTGCCTTGATGTCTTCCTGGGCGAGCGGATTGCGCCAGAACATCTGGGTGGCGTGGCCGCCGGATTCAAAGTCCTCCGGCATGTAATTCTTCAGTACACCGACAGCCTCGAACCCCTGGCGCAGCTGGAAGGAAAGCACCGGGTCGCGCATTCTGGAGGCAATGACGGCGTCCACATAGTCGCGCGGCTTGGGGTATTCCCGCTTGTGGCGCACATAGCCGGGAATGCGTCCGCCAAAGATGATACCCTTGAGCTCCAGCCACTGGCAGAGTTCCTGGCGAACCCGGTAGAAGCGCTGGCCGATGCGCAGGCGGCGGAAATCGGCGTCGACGATGACGTCCATGCCATACAGCATGTCGCCTTCGGGATCGTGCCGGGCGGCAAAGCCCCCGCCGGTGATCTCTGCCCAGGTATGCTGGCTCATTGCAATTTCGGATGCGATGACGAAGGTCACGCAGTGCCCGACAATGCGGCCTTCGAATTCGGCGACGAACTGGCCATCGGCAAAGCGGTTGATCTGGCCGGCAATCTCGTCGGACTTGTAGCCATAACCCACGCCGTACACCTTCTCATACAGCGGCAGGATGGCCGGTATGTCCTTCGGCGTGGCGTTGCGGATCACAAGCTTGGTCTTGGAGGCGGTCATTTCAGGTCCAGTCAGCGTTCGGGTCGGGGTCAGTGTGGCAATCGGAGAATGGCGCGCAGCCCGCCGAGGGGGCTTGGCGCAAGGCGCACGTCCCCGCCATGGACCCTGGCCGTGTCTCGCGCAAGCGTCAGGCCCAGCCCGGAGCCGGACGCGTTCTGGCTGCGCGCCTCGTCAAGGCGCGAGAAGGGCCGGAACGCCTCTTCATGCCGCTCAGGCGGAATACCCGGCCCGTCATCATCGACAATCACCTCGGCCCAGTGTGGACCGTTCACCAGGGTCACCCGCGCCGTCGTCGCAAATTTGAGGGCATTCGACACGAGATTCATGACCGCGCGCTTCAGCGCCAGGGGCCGGCCGCGCACCACCATCTGATGTGGCCCGCTGAGCGGCACATGCGGCCCGAAGCCTGCGCAGACCTCCCGCACGAGGCCCGCGAGGTCGAACAGGCCGGGCTCGTCCCCGTCCTCGCCGCGGGCGAAGGCGAGATATTCGTCCAGCATCATCGCCATGTCATCGAGATCGGACTTTGCCGCCTTGAGGTCGTCGGTCTCGTCCATCAGGGCGAGGGTCAGCTTCAGCCGCGTCAGCGGCGTGCGCAGGTCGTGGCTGACACCGGCGAGCATGGCGGTGCGCTGTTCGGCAAAGGCAGTCAGCCGGCTCTTCATGTCGATGATCGCGCGCGCGGCATCGCGCACCTCGGTCGCGCCCGAGGGCCTGAAGTCAGGCAGGTCACGGCCTCGGCCAAACGCGCGGGCGGCCTCTGACAGGCGAAGGATCGAGCGGACCTGTTGATTCAGGAATCCAATGCTTAGGGCGACCAGCAACAGAGAAAAGAAGATCACCCAGACGATGAAGAAGTGCGCATTGATCATCAGCGTCCGTTTGCGGTCGATGATCATTTCGGCCGTCTCCGCACCGGCCGGAAAGCGGACATGCAGGCGCGGACTGCTGGGTGCCTGGCCGATGACTGCCGCGCCGCCGAGGTTGTTCACAAGTTCGCTGCGCAGCGTGTCGCTATAGGGGAAATCGGAGCGCAAAGCGCCGCCCGCCAACGCACCGGCTGGCAGTTCGCACGTGAACTGCGTCTCGATCAGGGTCCGGATCCGGTCAAGATCGTCCGGGCCATAGCCGGGGTTGAGACAGGCGTCCCGGATCAGGGCGGCATCCCGGGCCAGCCCCTGGCCGAGCTTGCGGTTGATCTCCGCGATATGGCTTGAATAATAATACCAGGTCATCAGCCCAAGGATCAGCAGCACCGGCACCAGGATCAGAGCCAGGCTGCGGGCATAGAGGCCGCGCGGTGTGATGTCTCTCAGGCGCGCCATGCTGGCTTCAGTCCGGCATCAGGCGGTAGCCGACGCCCCGCACGGTCTGGATATGCACCGGCTCCCTCGGATTAGGCTCGATCTTGCGGCGCAGGCGCGTGACCTGCACGTCCACAGAGCGTTCGAGGCCGGCGGATGTGAGGTTCGCAAGGTCTTCCCGGCTGATTGCCGCGCCGGGGGTGCGCGCGAGGACAGTCAGCAGCTGGAGCTCGGCATCGGTCAGCCGGATGCGTTCGTCGCCGGACTTCAGCTCGCCCCGCGCGACATTGAAGATCAGCCCGGACATCTCGACTTCCTCCGGCGGAGGGGAGGGCTTCTGTGACCGGCGCAGGATCGCCTCACAGCGCAGGGCCAGTTCCTCCGGCTCGAACGGCTTTGACAGATAATCATCCGCCCCGAGACGGAGGCCCTCGATCCGGTCGCGTGCCTCGCCGCGCGCCGTCAGCAGCATCACGGGCGTCTCACGTGCCGGGCCGCTGCGGATCGTCTCCAGGAGCTGCAGTCCTGTCTCGCCCGGCATCATGATGTCGAGCACAGCCAGATCAAAGGACAGGTTCTGCATCAGCCGCCGCGCGCCCGCCGCATCCGGGGCGCTGGTAACGCGGAAGCCCTTCATGGTCAGGAACCGCTTGGTCAGGTCGCGGATCCGGTCGTCATCATCGACGATCAGGATATGGCCAGGTTCTCTTTGGCTCATGACAGGGGGCTCACTTGACCAGCGCTTCCAGCAGCACCCGCGCGCCGGCGACGGCTTCCGGGCCCGACGCCCGGAACGCGAGGCGGAGGCGCTCGCGCAGCTCGATCGCAATCGGCGTGGTGAGTGTTGTGCCGGCGTCCGACAGGCTCAGCTTGCGGCGGCGGCCATCGCTGCCTTCGCGCTGCTTGTCGATCAGGCCGCGCGTATCGAGCAGGCCGATGATGCGGGCAAAGGTCGGTACCGTCATGCCCAGCGCCGTGCGCACCTGGCTCACCGTCTGGCCAGGCCGGTAGCGGATTGCCATGAGAATCTGCATCTCAGCTTTGCTGAGCCCTGCTTTCTTGCGGGCAGTTTCGGCTGCGCGCACCAGCGCGTTCGCCCCTGAAATCAGCAGGCCGGCCCCCCGGTCAAGCTCCTGGTCGATCAGGAACAGGCGGGGATCAAATGGGCGGTTCAGGTTGACGGGCGTTGCCATAAGTCGGAAATGAACGCGAACCAGCGCAAAAGTGCAAGCAAGGAGCGTACCCAATGGCTGCCATCCCTTATGATGACCGTGACGGCTACATCTGGATGGACGGTGCCTTCGTACCCTGGCGGGATACGAAAGTGCACATTCTGACCCATGCGCTGCACTATGCCTCCGCCGTGTTCGAGGGCGAACGCGCCTATGGCGGCAAGATCTTCCGCTCGCTCGACCATTCGAAGCGCCTACACAATTCGGCCCGGATCATGGGCTTCGACATCCCGTTCAGCGTCGAGGAAATAGAGCGCGCGAAGGCAGAAGCGCTTGCCCAGTCCGGCCTTGACAGCGCCTATGTGCGCGCCATCGCCTGGCGCGGGTCAGAGATGATGGGCGTCTCGGCCCAGAACAACACGATCCATCTCGCCATCGCGGTCTGGCATTGGGGCGATTATTTTGCCGACAAGATGAAGGGTATCCGCCTGAACCATGCGCCGTGGCGGCGCCCTGCGCCGGATACCGCGCCCTGCGAGGCAAAAGCCGCCGGCCTCTACATGATCTGCACGCTCTCCAAACATGCCGCCGAGAAGGCCGGCTATGCCGATGCCCTGATGCTGGACTATCGCGGCCAGGTGGCCGAGGCGACCGGGGCCAACATCTTCTTCGTGCGCGACGGGGTGGTGCATACGCCGACACCGGACTGTTTCCTCAACGGCCTGACGCGCCAGACCGCGATCACGCTGGCCAGGGCCCGCAGGATCGAGGTCATCGAGCGGGCGATCTTCCCCGAAGAGCTTTCTACCTTCTCGGAATGTTTCATCACCGGGTCTGCCGCCGAGATCACGCCCGTCTGCGAAATCGGCGAACACGTCTTCAAGCCGGCCCAGATCTCGGAGGCGCTGGTCAACGACTATTCGAACCTTGTGAACGGCAAACTCGAAATGGCGCTTTAGGCCTTTCGTCCGGCGACGCTGACGCAAACAGGGGCTGACATATTGCGCGCAACCGGGTCACGCCCTGGAGTGGACCGAAGCATGATTTGCCAGAAGGTTAGGGCGAGATGACGGACTGGATATCGCATTCGCCGTTTGCTGAGATTGCTTTCCTTCTGCTCATGGCGGCATGTGCCGGGCTCGCCGGGCGCCTTCTGCGCCAGCCCCTGATTGTCGCCTTCATTGCGGTCGGCCTCCTGGCCGGCCCCTCCGCGCTGGATGTCGTCCGGTCGGGCGAGCAGATCGAGTTTCTGTCTGAACTCGGCATTGCGATCTTGCTCTTTCTCGTCGGCATGAAGCTCGACATCAAGCTGATCCGCTCGCTCGGTGCGGTGTCGCTCCTGACCGGTCTCGGCCAGGTCGCGTTCACCTCCATCTTCGGCTTCCTGATCGGCCTTGCTCTCGGCCTGGATGCGATCACGTCACTGTACGTCGCCGTCGCGCTGACCTTTTCCAGCACGATCATCATCGTCAAGCTGCTCTCCGATAAAAAGGAGATCAGCGCCCTGCACGGCCAGATCGCGCTCGGCTTCCTGATCGTTCAGGACCTCGTCGTGGTCCTCGCCATGATCGTGCTCTCGGCCATCGGGATCGGCGCCGACAGCGATGAAAGTACGACCCGCAGCATCGTCACAGTCCTTGGCGCCGGCGTCGCGATGGTGATCTTTGTCGGCCTGTTCGTGCGCTATGTCGCGACCTGGCTGACCAACATGCTCGCCAAGACGCCGGAACTCCTGATGATCTTCTCCATCGCGCTCGCGGCGGTGTTCGCGGCGGTCGGCGATGTGATCGGTCTCGGCAAGGAAGTCGGCGGCCTGCTCGCCGGGGTTGCCCTCGCTTCGACGCCCTACCGGGAGACAATTGCCGCGCGCCTCGCCCCGCTCCGCGACTTCCTGCTCCTGTTCTTCTTCATTGCGCTCGGCGCCACGCTCGACCTCTCGCTGCTCGGCGCACAGATCTGGCCGGCGGTCATCTTCTCGGTCTTTGTCCTGGTCGGCAATCCGCTGATCGTCCTCGCGATCATGGGCGCTCTCGGGTATCGCAAGCGGACGGGTTTCCTCGCAGGCCTCACCGTGGCGCAGATCAGCGAGTTCTCGCTGATCTTCATCGCCATGGGTGTCAGCATCGGCCATGTCACCCAGGAGACCCTCGGCCTCGTCACCCTTGTCGGCCTCGTGACCATCGCGGCGTCGACTTACATGATCACCTATTCCCATCAGCTGTATTCGGTCTTTGAACCCGTCCTCGGAATCTTCGAGCGCCGCGGCGCCCCGCGCGAGGCAGAGGAGGCGGATGATTCCAGGGATGCCGACTACAAGGTGTTGATCTTCGGGCTCGGCCGGTTCGGCACCGCCATCGGCCTGCGCCTGCACAAGCGGGGCGTAGCGGTGCTCGGTGTCGACTTCAACCCCAGCGCCGTCGAGCGCTGGCGCTCGCTGGAGATGGATGCCAGCTATGGTGATGCGACCGATCCGGAATTCGTGGCGGGCCTGCCGATGCCGGAGGCCGACTGGGTCGTCATCACCGTCCCGGTCCATCCGTCCGGGCTCAGCCATGAGGACGTCCAGGAGACCTTGCTTCAGTCCGCCAGGGCCGCCGGTTTCAAGGGGCGGTTCGCGGTCACCTCCCATTCCGGCGCGGATACCAAGCTGCTGCTTCGCAGCGAACGCACACCCGGCGCCGATATCGTGTTCGAGCCGTTTCAGGACGCAGCAGACCGGGCGGTTGAGCTGCTGATGGATGCAGAGCCGCAGGACCGCACCCCGATCCCCGAGACGGCCGACGAGGAACGCCAGCTTCCCTGATGCGCTTTTGGCGCACGGTTTCAGCGATACCCCGCCGCCTGCAGTTCAAACAGCTCCGCGTAGCGGCCTTTCTGGGCCAGCAGTTCTTCATGTGTGCCGATCGCTTCCACGCCGCCATTGGCGAGCACGAGGATGCGGTCCGCCATCCGCACCGAAGAGAAGCGGTGGGAAATCAGCACGGCGGTCTTGCCCTCACTGAGTTCCTTGAAACGCAGGAACACTTCATACTCTGAGCGCGCGTCCAGGGCGGCGGTCGGCTCGTCGAGGATCAGCACATCGGCGCCGCGCATATAGGCGCGGGCAATGGCCACCTTCTGCCATTCCCCGCCGGACAGCTCGACGCCGTTCCTGAACCGCTTGCCGATCATCTGGTCATAGCCGCCCGGCAGGCCTTCGATGACCGGCGCTGCCATGGCGCGCTGGGCGGCCTCTGCGATCCGCGCCGCATTCCCGCGCTCGCCGATCCGGCCGACGGCGACATTGTCACCGGCCGAGAGATTGTAGCGCACGAAATCCTGGAAGATGACGCCCATCGACCCGCGCAGCGCGTCAATGTCGAACTCCCGCAGGTCGCGCCCGTCAAGCAGGATGCGGCCCTCATCGGGATCGTAGAGCCGCGCGAGAAGCTTCACGAGCGTTGTCTTGCCGGCGCCGTTTTCGCCGACAAGGGCGAGCGTCACGCCGGCCTTCAGCGCGAAGCTCAGATGCCGGACGGCCCAATTCTCGGCGCCGGGATAGCAAAAGCCGACATTCTCGAAAACGAATCCCTCCCGGATCGGCTTCGGCACGGGCACCGGATCAGGCGGCGAGATAATCTCCGGCTGGACCTGGAAGAAGCCGAACAGGTCATCGAGATAGAGCGCCTGCGCCGCTGTGGACGAGAAGCTCGTCAGCAGCCCTTCAAGCAGGTTGCGCAGGCGGCGGAACGAGCCCGCGAGGAAAGTCAGGTCACCGATCGTCAGGTCGCCGGTCAATGTGCGCCAGATGATCCACGCATAGGCGGCGTAATAGCCGATCGTGCCGATGGCGGTGAAAACCGCGCCCCAGAAGGCGCGCCGCGCCGCGATTCTCCGGTTCGCCTTGAAGAAGCTTTCCGACAGCTCGCGGTAGCGATCGATCAGGAAATTGTTCAAGCCGAAGATCTTCACTTCCTTGGCTGTCTCGACGCTGGCAGCCGTCTGGCGGACATAGTCGAGTTCGCGCCGCTCCGGCGTGCGCCTGTAGTCGAGCGAATAGGTCTGCTGGTTGAAGTAGGTCTCGCCGAGGAAAGCCGGGATCAGGGCAACGATCAGCAATACGATCAGCCAGGGATTATAGAGCATCAGGCCCGCGCCGAAGGTCAGCACCGTGACGATGTCCTGCATCTGCGACAAGAGCTGGCTCATCAGCGTCATCCGGCCGCTCGTCTGGCGCCGCGCGCGTTCGAGCTGGTCCTGGAACTCGGCGTCCTCGAAATCCTCAAGGTCGAGTGTCGCTGCATGTTGCATCAGACGCACAGAGGAGGCCA
>CAYPDA010000015.1:27108-38048 GCA_964409375.1 uncultured Hyphomonas sp. | reverse complement strand
GGTCGATCCGCGACGAGAGCCTGCACTGCGAGGGCATGATCAAGCTGTTCCACGCTTTCTGCGCCGAGACGGACGTGATGACGGACGAGCTGCGCGAGCGGATCCGCGAATCCTGCCGCACGGTGATTGCGCTGGAAGACAAGTTCATCGACCTCGCCTTCGAGCTCGGCCCGGTCGAGGGCATGACGCCGGCCGACATCAAGAACTACATCCGCTACATTGCCGACTGGCGCCTCGGCCAGCTCAAGCTGGAGCCGATCTACGGCATCACCAAGCACCCGCTGCCCTGGCTGTCGGAGATCCTCAACGGGGTCGAGCACGCCAACTTCTTCGAACAGCGCGCGACGGAGTATTCCAAAGGCGCCACCAAGGGCGACTGGCACGGCGATGACGGCGTCTGGGGCCGCTTCGACCAGCGCAGGAAAGCGGCCGAGAGCGTGCCGGCGGAATAGATGTCACTTCGGGGCGACATTCTCGGTTGGGTCATCCAACGCCTTTCCGAGATTGACGCTACCGATGAAGACAAGCGCCATGCCCTCATTGTGGATTTGCGTGCGGAAACTGATCCGAACGGATACGGTTGCACTAAAGCCAGCGCCGCCTTCCCCATCCGGACAGCGCCGTCGCCCGGCCGGAGGTGCACTGGATGAGGGAAGCCGGCGGAGCCCGAAGTCAAGCTGAAACAGCCCCGCCCCCAAAAGCTGGCAGGCCTACCTGTTCAATCGCCTTGCAGCGGCACGCAGTCTGGTCTTGCCTGCCCTAGCGCCCGGCCCGGAGCCGGGCTAGGCAAGCGGTCCCTTGTCCGACCACATCTATAGCGCTTGAAGATCGAGATCCCCGGCGGAACGCCAGAGCTGAACACTGGCTGGTCCCATAACCCTGCCTGCAATCTCACCTTATACAGCCCGGCCAATGGCTCCAGCTTCCAAACCCGCGCCGCAACATTCGCCCACGCGGTAGATCATCTTTCAATCGTGCTGACGGCTGGTGGACTTGCACCACCTGCGGCTATCTGGAAGTTCGACCGCTCGTATCACCTTCAAAACCTCGCTCTCAGCGTGATGCCGTAGGTGCGCGGGTCCGCGGCCTGGCCCACATAGAGGCCGGAGTTGCCGGGCTGGGCGGCGAGAAGTTCGAAATACTCTTCATCCAGAAGGTTGCGCCCCCAGAGGAAGACGTCCCAGCCATTGGCGGCGCGGAATCCGATCCGCCCACTGAGCGTTGTGTAGCCGTCAATATTTAGGAAGCGGGAGTCTGTGGGGCTTGAGGAAAAATCCGACCGGAAGAAGGCATCGAGCGCCGTGAAATAGCTGCCCTCCCGCCCGAGCAAGGCCCCGTCCCAGCGATACTCGCCGCCGATCGAGCCGGCCCATTCCGAGATGCCGGGAAGGCGGGTGCCGGAAATGTCGACCGATCCCGGGCCGCCGGTATCCTCCAGCCCCGGCGGCGCATCCGGGAAGGAGGCGTATTTGCCATCCGTCCAGGCGAGCGAGGCATAGGTGGTGAAGTTGTCCGTGATCTGAGCGCGGCCATCAATTTGATGCCCTGGACCCTGACTTTCTCGGCGTTGGCGAGATAGCCGCGCAGCACCCCGATCTGGGCGTTGACGACCTGGACCTGATAGTCGTCGATCTCCGTTCGGTAGGCCGTCACATTCGCCGTCACGCCTGGCAGCGGCTGCGCCTTCAGGCCGGCCTCGACATGCTTCACACCCTCCGGTTTGACGGTGGCAAGCGCGATTGCGGGATTGCCCTGCGCATCGTTCGGGATACCGCCGAGGTTCAGGCCGACGGATTTGAACCCGGTGGAATAGGTCGCATAGGCATTGACCGCATCATTGACGTCATAGCCGAGCGTCAGCTGGCCCGACACGTTCGTATCATCCGCCAATGCCTGATAGGCCAGCGGCGCGAGGACCGATCTCTGCAGCGCGATCAGCGCCGGGTCAGTTGTCTGGAGGCCGCCGAAGACCTGGGCGTCATAGTCGACGCTCTTTTCATCATAGTTCAAGCGCAGGCCCGGCAGGAGGCGGAGGCGCTGCGTGACGCGCCACTCCAGCTGCCCTAAGATGGCCGCGCTGGTGTTCTCGGATTCAATGCTCGATGTCTGGCCGTAGCCATCGAGGAGACCGGGTGTCAGGGCGGCGGCCGAGGGTGCAAGAAGCCAGCGGGCCGCCGCGCTCCCCTGCTCCTGCAGACCGGTCGAGTCGATGGTCTGGCGGAAGACGAAGACACCGGCCACGAAGCCAAGGCGTTCGCTGAAGTCGCCGGCATAGCGCAGCTCCTGCGTCCACTGGCGCTGCTTGGACGGGTTGGCGGAGACGGTCGTGATCGGCAGGCCCAGGAAGTCCCGGTCATTGGACGGGCCCCAGTCCCAGTAGCGCCAGGCCGTGATCGATGTCAGCGTGCCGGGGCCGATATCCCATTCGACATTGAGGGCAGCGCCGCCAATGTCCTGATAGGAGGTATGCGGCGTGTTCACATCGGTGACCGGTCGAACGGGTTGAAGCTCGGCGGGGCGTAGCCGAAGACGTCTGCAAGCGCCTGATACTGACGGTTTGCCGGGCGCAGGGTCGGCGCGACGCCGGCCGGCACAAGGGCGTAGCCTTCCGGACGCTGGCGCGTGTAATCGCCGGACAGGATGATTTCGAGCGTATCGCTCGCATTGAATGGCAGCTGGCCGCGAAAGCCGCGATTGTTCAGGTCATTGAGGTCGTCATTGGTTGCGACGTTCTGGAGAACGCCGTCGCGCTGCGTGCCGGAGAAAGAAAGCCGCCCGGCAATCTGGTCCGTTACTGGGCCGGTGATCGTCGCCTTGGACTGGATGAAACCGAGATTGCCATAGGTCAGCTCGACTTCTGTTTCCGGGGTGAAGCTCGGCTTCTTGGTGATCACATTGATGGCGCCGGCGGTCGTGTTCTTTCCGAACAGGGTGCCCTGCGGCCCACGCAGCACTTCGATCTGGGCCACATCGATGAAGTCGAGCGTCGTCGCGGCCGGCCGGGCAAAGAAGACGCCGTCGATATAGAGGCCGACACCCGCATCAAGGCCGTCATTTGTGAGCCCGAATGGGGCGCCGAGACCGCGGATGTTGATTGCGGTGTTGCGCGGATTGGTCGAATAGAACTGAAGTGTCGGCACGAGTTCGCGCAGCTTGCCGACATTGAAGGCCCCTGTCTCGGCAATGAAGTCCCCGCCCAGGACCGAGACCGGGATCGGCACAACCTGCAGGTCCTCGGTCACCCGCCGGGCCGTCACGGTAATGGTCTCGCGGCGGAGGACTTCGTCCGCCTGTTCGGTCAGATCCGCCGGCGTTTGCGCCGGAGCTTGGGGAGACAGCAGGATCAAGGCCGATGCGGTCGTGAAAAGGGACTTCAGATTGAGGCTGGGTGCAACATGAAAGGGCTCCAGGAGTTATACACTCTTAACTCGATCTATTTAGTCGTGTATTGCAAGTGAAGATTGCGTTTGAATTCTCTAAAGCAATCTACAGCAAGCCCTCTGGCCGGTTCAGAATCAGCGCTTTATCCTGATCGGATTAATCGACTTGATCTCCAGATTCGGCCTGCCTGATGATTTCCCAGAAGTCCAAATATGCTCTTCGCGCGCTACTGGCCCTCGCTGAAGCCACCGGCGATGCGCCGCTGCTGATCGGCGATATCGCGGCGCAGGAGGTCATCCCGCGCAAGTTCCTGGAGCAGATTCTATTGGAGCTGAAGCATCACGGTCTTGTTGTGAGCCGGCGCGGCAAGGCGGGCGGCTATCTGTTGCTGCGCCGGCCTGAAACGGTGACCTTCGGTGAGGTCCTGCGGCTGATGGACGGGCCGCTGGCGCCGTTGCCCTGCCTGTCGAAGCTGGCCTATCGGCGGTGCGGCGACTGCGCAAGCGAGCAGGCCTGCAAGCTGCGCAAAGTGTTCGCGCAGGTGGCCGAGGCCACGCGGGCGATCCTCGATACGACGACACTGGCGGATGCCCTCGCAGATCCGGCCTTGCGCAGCCATTCAGATGGCAGGGCCTAATCGGCAGACAACTGGCATTTGCCGTCCCGGCTCGGCGGCGGCTTTGCCACTTTGGCCGGGATTGTCTGTTTCAGGATGTGGGAAGAGTTGTTTGCCGGTCGAGGGTGATGAAAGAACAGATATGGCAGAACCTGCCTCACGCCCCATTTGCGGCGCTCCCCATCCGCGGCTAGTGTCACGCCAAGATGAGCCCTGACGATTCCTCCGAAGGCGATGATGCCACAGGCGCCCTGTTCGGGGGCGATGCGGCGACTGTGCGCCGCAAGGCCTATGAGGTGCTCGCCCGCAAATACCGGCCGCGGCGCTTCGAGGATCTGATCGGCCAGGAAGCGATGGTACGCACACTCTCGAATGCGTTCGAGACGGGGCGGATCGCGCATGGCTTCATGCTGACGGGCGTGCGCGGCATCGGCAAGACGACCACGGCGCGGCTGCTGGCCCGGGCGCTGAACTATGAGGCTAAGGGGAAGAAGGGTAAGGCCTCGGGGCCTTCGATCCATCTAGATCCGCCCGGTGAGCATTGCGATGCGATCATGGCGAGCCGGCATCCGGATGTGCTGGAGCTGGACGCGGCCTCCCGCACGGGAGTCGCCGACATGCGCGACCTGCTCGATTCGGCGCGGTATGGGCCTGTCTCGGCGCGCTACAAGGTCTACATCATCGACGAAGTGCACATGCTGTCGAATGCGAGCTTCAATGCGCTCTTGAAGACTTTGGAAGAACCGCCGCCGCATCTGAAGTTCGTCTTCGCGACAACTGAGATCCGCAAGGTTCCCGTGACGGTGCTGTCGCGCTGCCAGCGCTTTGACCTGAAGCGCGTCGACAGCCCGGAACTCGCCGGCCATCTCGGCCAGGTCGCGACCCAGGAGGGTACGCATATTGCCGAGGACGCGCTCGCTTTGATTGCGCGAGCGGCTGAAGGCTCGGTGCGGGACGGGCTGTCGCTGCTCGACCAGGCGATCGTACAGACGACGGATGGCGCAGCCGTGAGCGGGGACGCTGTGCGGGCGATGCTGGGCCTCGCCGATCGCAGCCGGTTGTTCGATCTGCTCGACAAGGCCGTCGCGGGTGACGCGGCCGGGGCACTGGCTGAAATACAGGACCAGATGACCGGCGGGGCGGACCCGGGAATCATCCTCAAGGATATTCTCGATATCGGGGCGGATATCTCCATCGCGCAGGCCACAGGCGACGCATGGGCGCCGATTGGGCCGGCGGACTGGGCGAGCCGAACGCGCGCGCTGGCGCAGCGGCTGACACCGGCCCAGGCGGCGCGCAACTGGCAGCTGCTACTCTCCGGTCATGGCGATCTGGAGGTGGCGCCCGACCGGGCAACGGCCCTGAAGATGGTTATCCTGCGCCTTGTCGCCGCCTCCCGCCTGCCCTCTCCGGAGGAAGCGGCGCGGATGATTACGCAAGGCGCCCGCCCGCCGGGAAAGCCTGAAAAACCCCTTGAGGCTTCGCCCGAGATGCCGGGCGGGGTGACCGCCTTTGCGGATCTGATCCGATTGCTGGAAGTGGTGCGCGAGGTTGCGCTGCAGGTGGATGTCGAGCGCTATGTGCGGCCCTCTTCCATGACCGAAGGCTACCTCGCCTGCGCGTTGACGCCGGGCGCGCCTGCCGGGCTACTCGGCCGGGTGAAGGCCTTCCTGGAAGCGCAGACCGGCGAGAGCTGGACAGTGGAAGAGGCGGTGACGCCTTCCGAATCCGTACGCGAACGAGAGCGGCGCGAAAAGGCCGAGCGGATCGATGCAGCCGGGCAGCATCCGCTGATCGCCGCGACACTGGCCGCGATCCCGGGTACGGTCGTCCTCGATGTCACAGATATGTCCGGATCGCTTGAAAGCGCTGGCGGGGCGGACCAAGTGAACAGCAATGTCATAGATCTCAAGACGCGCCGTCCAGCCTGAACCGACGAGAAGGAACGCCATGAAAGACCTCGCCCAGATCATGCAGCAGGCCCAGGCCATGCAGGCCAAGATGGCGGAGGTGCAGGCCAAGATCGAGGCAACCGAGGCGGACGGTGTCGCGGGGGCCGGCCTCGTCCGGGTCCGGCTCAAGGGCAAGGGCGAGATGATCGGCGTGAACATCGACCGCAGCCTGCTGGGCGATGATCCGGAAATCATCGAGGACCTGATCAAGGCAGCGCATGCCGATGCCCGCCGCCGGCTGGATCAGGCGATGGAAGAAGCGATGAAATCGGCGACCGCCGGTATGGGCGGGCTGCTTCCGGGGTTCAAGCTACCCTTCTGAGATACCCGCGCCCTTGCGCTTGTTGCATCGAGCGTGTGCCAGCTGGAGGTTTTCCGGCTTGTCCGCGCCGCCCCGCGCGCGGGCGCGGATATGGTCGAAGGTCGGGCGCTGTTTCTTCCATAGAGTGGCATGGGCAACATCGAAGCGATGTCGCGGCATCTGCCGGCCGCAGAGGGCGCAGAGGCCTGACTGTTTATCCCACAGCGCCCCGAATGGGGCGGTTTCCGGCGGGGCGACGCTCTGGCTCACAGGGCGCCCGGCACGTCCCAGCCGCGCCGGGCGCAGGCGGCCAGGACGGTGTTACGCAGGAGACAGGCAATCGTCATCGGACCGACCCCGCCTGGCACGGGCGTGATATGGCCGGCCACATCGGCGCAGCTTTCAAAATGCGCGTCGCCGACCAGCTTCGTCTTGCCCTCCCCTTTCTCGGGCGCGGGCACACGGTTGATGCCGACATCGATGACCGCGGCGCCGGGCTTCACCCAGTCGCCGCGCACCAACTCAGGCCGGCCCATGGCGGGCACCAAGATGTCCGCCGTGCGGCAGAGGGCGGGCAGGTCGGCCGTCCGGCTATGCGCTATGGTGACGGTACAATTCTCGGCGAGGAAAAGCAGCGCGGCGGGCTTGCCGACGAGGATGGAGCGGCCGATGACAACGACATGCTTACCGGAGAGGTTGTCGCCGAGGGCGCGCTTGGCGAGGATCACGCAGCCGGAGGGGGTGCACGGCCTGAGGCCCGGCTTGCCGAGGCTGAGCCGCCCGGCGGAGGTCTCCGTCAGGCCATCGACATCCTTGGCGGGGTCGATCTTCTCGAGGGCGGCGTCCGCATCGAGACCGTCCGGCAGCGGCAGTTGCAGAAGGATGCCGTCAACGCAGGCGTCTGCATTCAATGACGTTATCAGCGCTTCGACGTCCTCCTGGCTGGCGGTTGCCGGCAGGCGGTGATGGAGGGACAGCATGCCGGCGGCCTCGGTCGCCTTGACCTTGTTGCGGACATAGACCTCGCTGGCCGGATCCTCGCCGACCAGCACGACCGCAAGGCAGGGCCTGTCCGGCAGCTTTGACACTGCCGCGCCGACGGCGGCGTGCAAATCGGCCGCCGCGCCATTGCCATCAAGTCTTGTCGCGCGCATTGCCTGCCAGCCTTCTGATCCGGGCGCGCCGATGCGCGGGCCTTTATCCGGTGGCTTTTATCCGAGTCTCTGCGCGCGTCACCACCCCGGCGCCGGAGCCGGTCACGATCAGAACGGAACCATGCCGTAGCCGTAGCGCACGATGAGGGAGCGCAGGAAGAACAGGATCAGCAGCACGATCAGCGGCGTCAGGTCGAGACCGCCCATCGGCGGCAATAGGTTGCGGATCGGACGGTAGACCGGTTCGGTCAGGCGTTCGAGCCCCGACCAGATGGCGCGCACGCTCGGATTCTGCACGCTGAGGACGTTGAAGGCGACAAGCCATGACAGCACGGCCTGGATGATGATGATCCAGGTGATGATGCTGAGGATCACCAGGATGACGTCGAGAATGGCGGCCATCTGCCCTTTGCTCCATTGGCTTTTCTGCTTCGAGGCGAGACTTAGGGCGAACCGCCCCCCTGAGGCAAGCGCAGGCATGTCGCTGCCCTGCCGCTAGGACAGGGTTTGGCAAGGCCTGAGACGCGGCATAGCTTGATCAAAATAACGATATCAGGGGCGAGGCGACAGATGGGCGAGACCGAACGACCGCTGCATCCGCTGACGCCGTTCCAGAAGAGCATGCTGCTGATGGCGACGATCGCCATGGGCGCAGGTATGAGCATCAACTTCGTGGTGGTGGCGCCGCTGACGCGGACGGCGGGTCTCGCCGAGATCGAAGTGGCCGGTGTGCTGACGCTCTCGACGCTGCTGTACGCGATCATGATCCCGCGCTGGGGCCGGATTGCCGACCGGGTGGGCCGCAAGCGGGTGATGGTGTTCTCGCTGTTCGCCATGGGCCTGACGAACATGGCGTTCCTGTTCTCGCTGGATGCGGGGCTTCGCGGCGTGATTACGGGGACGTCGCTCATGCTTCTGCTGGTGTTTGTGCGCCTGTGGTTTGGCCTTCTGTCGCCCGGGCTTCAGCCGGCCTCGATGGCGGCGATGACGGATGCGACGACGCCGCTGGACCGCGCCGCGGGTCTCGGTATGCTCGGCGCCGGGATGAGCATTGGCTCGATCATCGGTCCGGCCGGGGCAGCGGCGCTGGCGCCTTTCGGCGCACTAGCGCCGCTCTGGGGGTCGATCGTCTTCTGCATCCTGATCGGCATGCTGATCGGCTTCACCCTGCCGCCGACGGCAAAACGCGACCGCGACGCCGTGCGCCCGAGGCGGCTGGCGATGACCGATCCGCGTGTGCGTCCGCACCTGCTCTTCCTGCTCTCCTATTTCATCGGGGTGGGGATCGTTCAGCAGACGCTGGCCTGGTTCATCGAGGACCGTTACCGGCTGGCAGAGCGATTTCCGGAGACGGCCGGGCAGACGGCGGTGCTGTATACCGGGATCGCCTTTGCCTGTATGGCGGCGGCGACCATCCTCGTGCAGTTCGGCTACATTGCGCGTGTCCGGCCGGACCCGCGGCGCATCCTCTGGATCGGCCTTGCATTAGTTTGCGCGGGCTATATCGGGGCCGACATGTTCCGGGAATTCTGGGTGCTGTGTGTCAGCTTTTTCCTTGTCGGGGTAGGCTCCGCGCTGGCGATCCCGTCGGCCAATGCGCTGGGCAGCCTGGCCGTCAGCCGCGAGGAGCAGGGCGCGGCAGCGGCGCTGATGTCTGCGGCGCCGCCGGCCGGGTTCATCTTCGGTCCGATCATTGGCGCGGCGCTGTATCAGATCGGCTACGCCCTGCCCCTCATGGCGTCTGCCATGCTCATGGCCCTGCTAACCGCCTGTGCCTGGCTTGTCACGCGGCGGCAGCCTGCATCGCTGGGGTGACCGGAATTCACTCGTCGTCCGGCGCGGATTTGCTGAAGGCGATCATCGCGCCCGGCAGGGTGAAGGAGAGCAGGATCAGGCCGCCGAAGATGGCGTTCCAGTGGGCGCCGAGCGTCGGGCGCCAGATGTCCAGCTTGCCGTTGAGGGCGAGGTCGGTCGAGATCATCATGTAGAAGGCGCCTGCAAGCACGATGGCCGAAAATACGGCATGGGCATGGTAGGAGGCGCGGTTGCGCTCGGACCGCTCGCGTTCGTCGAGCAGGGTCTCGGGTTCCTGGGTCTGGCGCTGCAGGCTTGAGCCGGCGAGCACGGCGAAGATGGCGAGGGCCGCGACGACCAGGGCGAGGCCGCCGAGGGCCGCCCAGACGCTGCCGCCGCCGTACGCCTCCGGGACAAGCTGCAGGATGCAGCCGGCGGGATAGAGGACGTAGAGCGCGATGATCAGGGAGCGGATCGTGCGGGTCCGGAGGACCCGGCCGTTCGGGTTGGATTTCGTGCGGATGAACATGGGGTCAGACCTCCGGGGCTTTCAGGCTTTGCGCCAGCGGCGCGAAGGGTTGAAGGGAAAAGAGATGCTCAACGGGCACGGCGAAAAGCCCTGCCAGCTTGAGCGCCAGTTCGACCGATGGCGCGTAATCCCCCCGCTCGAGATAGCCGATGGTCTGGGGGTTAACCCCGACCGCCTCGGCAAGCTCCTTGCGGCTGAAGCCACGCTCCGCCCGGAAGACCGATATTCTGTTATGGACATTCACCAGATGATCTCTTTTTTGCTATTATATGTTGTGTTTACACAATAATTGTATGGATTGCAAGACAAAAAAGAAGCGCCCCACAATCGGGAGCGCTTCCTTCCGGATCTGCTGCAGATGCGCCAGATCGCGCCGCGCCTACGTCGCGCTGATGCCGCCATCGACTTTCAGTTCGGCGCCAGTGACAAGCTTGGATTCGTCCGAGGCGAGGTAGAGGACGGCATAGGCGATGTCGTCCGGCTCGCCGACCTTGCCGAGCGGGATCTGGCGGCCGAGTTTCTCGAGCGCCTTTTCCTCTCCGAACATTTCCTTGGTGCGGTCGAGGATCGGTGTGTTGATGAACACCGGATGGACCGAGTTGGAGCGAATCTGGCCGCCGGTCTTGGCGCAGTGGAGCGCGACCGATTTCGACAGGTGGCGGACGGCTGCCTTGGCGGTGTTATAGGAGACGTAATTGCCGCTCGCAATGATGCCGGCGATCGAGGAGATGTTGATGATCGAGCCGAGGCCATGTGCGCGCATCAGCGGGATGCAGTATTTGCAGGCGAGGAAGATTGAATCCACGTCGACGGCCTGGACCTTGCGGAAGATCTCGTAGGTTTCGTCCTCGACAGAACCGAGCGAGCCGATACCGGCATTGTTGACCAGGACGTTCAGCCCGCTCATCGCATCATGGGCGGCCTGGGCAACCTGTTGCCAGCGGGCTTCGTCGGTCACATCCTGCTGGAAGGCGAAGGCGGTGCCCGCGCCGTGGGCGGCGTTGATGGAGGCGGCGACCTTTTCGGCGCCTTCGCCGTTGATGTCGGTCAGGGTGACTTTTGCGCCCTCTTTGGCGAGCATGCGCCCGATGGCTTCGCCGAGGCCCTGCGCTCCGCCCGTGACGAGGGCCATCTTGCCTGAAACGCGTCCCATGTTTTTCTCCCATGAATTTGTCTGAGGCCAGTGACTTAGCAGGCCCTCTCCCGGCCCGAC
>CAYPDA010000015.1:0-27008 GCA_964409375.1 uncultured Hyphomonas sp. | reverse complement strand
TAGCCCTGCCCGACTAGCCCTGCCCGACTAGCCCTGCCCGACTAGCCCTGCCCGACTAGCCCTGCCCGAGGGGAGGAACTTAAATCGATCAAATCTACAACAAGCCCTTCAGCGGGCGGTTACCAACCCCGTGCTAACCGGGCGGGATGTCGCGACGCGTGATCTATCTCCTTCTGACGGCCTATGCGATTGCGTTCGCATTCGGCGCGATGACGGCGGTCCGCTGGCCGTCGATCGTTATGGTGATGGGCTGGATCGTGGCCGATGACGTCGCGGGCGGGCTGAATGCGGTGGACTGGCGCCAACTGGGGATTGCGCATGGCGGGGCCTATCTGCTGGCAGCGGTCTGTTATTACGCGTCCGGGGCGACGTTGATGACCCGCAAGCCGGGCGCGGTGCTCTGGTATGTGATGGCGCTGGCCGCTTCGATACCGGCGGTTTTCCTGGTGCATTTCGATGCAGGCTGGTGGCTGAACCCGAGCGCGGGTGAAGGCGCGCTGGCAGGGCTCGCGGCCGGGGCGCTCCTCCTGTTCCTGGCGGTCTGGGAATTGCGCCGCCGCCCGCCGAGACCGGTCCAGGAAGAGGAACCGGAACCGGCGCCCCAGAAGATGATCTTCGATCAGCCTGCGCCGTTGGATGTGCCGGTCATCGCGGTGCCGCGGCGGCGAGAACCTGTATTTGTGCCGGACATCATGGTTGCCCGACAGCGCGCCGCCTATGCCGCCTATGCCCGCCGCCGGGCCGCAAAGCGCCGGGCGCCGGTATATGCCGATGAGGCCGCCGAGGACTGACCGGCGTTGCCCGGCCGGGCGCTTCGCCTTAGTCTCCGGGAAAGAGACAGCGGGGAGGCTGGCTGGATGACTCTACGACAATATGCAGGCATTGCGCTTGCGGCGATTGCCGCCTGGCTGCTGTGGCAGGGCATCGAGGCCGTGATGCTGCTCACCGCACGGGGCAGCTCGCTGTCGGACGCGCTGCTGCAGCCACCTACCAGCCTCTGGCGCATCCTGGCGGCGCTCCTTGCCTTCGCGGGCGGATTGCTGGCGGCGATGCGGATACGGTTCGGGGCGGTCATCGCCCTGATTGGCAGCCTGCTGTTTGGCGCGCTCGGACTGGCTCTGATGCTGCTCGGCACCGATACCAGTATCTGGCTCGATGAGATCCTCTTCTCGGCCGTGATGCTGATCCTCAGCGGTGTTCTGCTTCTGCGCAAGCGCGCCTGAGTTCAGTTTACGCTCTGAGCCGATTGATTTCGGGCGCGGAACGCCTAAGTTGGCGCCAGATTCGGACCCGCCTTTTCAAAGGAATATTTTCCCATGGCAGAGACCTATGACGTCGTCATCATTGGCGGCGGACCCGGCGGCTACAATTGCGCCATCCGCGCGGGACAACTCGGCCTGAAGGTCGCCTGTATCGAGATGCGCGGCAAGCTCGGTGGCACCTGCCTGAATGTCGGCTGCATTCCTTCCAAGGCGCTGCTGCATGCGTCGCATCTTTTTTATGCCGCTCAGCATGAGTTCGAGGCGATGGGCATCAAGACCGGCAAGGTCGAGCTCGATCTCGGCCAGATGATGCGCCAGAAGGAAGAGGCCGTGGACGGGCTCACAAAGGGCGTCGAGTTCCTGCTGAAGAAGAACAAGGTCGACTATATCAAAGGCCGTGGACGGATCATGGCGCCAGGCAAGGTCGAGGTCACCGCGCCCGACGGCGGTAAGCAGGTCCTGGAGACAAAGAATATCGTCATCGCGACCGGCTCGGAGCCGGCCACGCTGCCGGGCATCGAGATCGACGAGGAACGGATCGTGTCCAACACCGGCGCGCTGAGCCTGAAGGCCGTGCCGAAGAAGCTCGTGCTGATCGGCGCCGGGGTGATCGGCCTCGAGATGGGGTCGGTCTGGGCGCGGCTGGGCTCGGAAGTCGTTGTGGTCGAATATCTCGACCGGATCCTGCCGCCGGCGGACGCCGAAGTCGCCAAGGAGGCCGAACGCACTTTCAAGAAACAGGGCCTCAGCTTCAGGCTCGGCATCAAGGTGACCGGGATCGAGAAGTCCAAGACGAAGCTCAAGGTGTCCGTCAAGCCGGCCAAGGGCGGCGATGCCGAAATCATCGAAGCCGACACCGTGATTGTTGCCATCGGGCGCAAGCCGTACACGGAGGGCCTTGGCCTAGAGGCCGTGGGCGGCAAGACCGACAGGCGCGGGGTCATTGAAGTGATCGACGGCCACTTCAAGGTGGCGGACGGCGTCTGGGCGGTGGGCGATTGTATTCATGGGCCCATGCTCGCGCACAAGGCCGAGGATGACGGCACGGCGGTGGCGGAACTCATCGCCGGCAAGGCCGGGCATGTCGATTACAATCTCGTGCCGAGCGTCGTTTACACCAATCCGGAAATCGCCTGGGTCGGCAAGAATGAGGAGGAGCTGAAGGCGGCGGGCGTGGCATATGTGAAGGGCAAGTTCCCGTTCATGGCCAATTCGCGCGCGCGCACCAATCATGAGACGCTCGGCTTCGTCAAAATCCTCGCCGAAAAAGGTACCGACAAGATTCTCGGCGCGCACATGATCGGTGTCGGCGTCGGCGAGATGATTGCAGAAATCTGCGTGGCGATGGAATTCGGGGCCTCCTCGGAAGACATTGCGCGCACAAGCCATGCGCACCCGACGCTGTCGGAAGCCGTCCGGCAGGCCGCGATGGGCGTCGAAGGCTGGACGATGCAGATGTAGGCGCAGAAGCGCTGGACTGAGACTGGCACGGGGCTTAGTCTCGTGGCCATGTATATTCACTTTGGAGCCGGATGGAGCATCAGGCCGCTGGAAGCAGCGGATATTGCTGGCTGCCGGGACATTTTCACCGACTGCCTTCTGACCATGCCCTGGCGCGGTTCGCACCGCGGCCAGCACCTCGCTTTGCGGCGGGCGCTGGAGAGCCAGCCCGGCTGGATCGCCGAGGAGCCGAACGCCGGCATCATCGGATTCCTGACGCTGCAGCCGCCCGCGGACTATATCGACCATCTGTTCGTAGACGAGGACTGGCGGCTGTGCGGCGTGGCGCGCGGCCTGCTGCAGGTCGCGCGGCAGGAGGCGCATGGGCCGCTGAGCCTGGATGTCGATACGGAAAACCTTGCCGCGCGGCGCGCCTACGAGGCGCTCGGCTGGCAGGTTGTTGCCAGCACCGGCGGCGTGGGGCGCGCGCGGCAGATGCGTCTCGTCGGCCCTTGAGGGCATGACGGCCCCTGCCCCGGAGACGGTCTATGCTGCGCCAGCCGAATGGGTCGCTCGGGGTGCAGGGGCGCAGGGCAACCTGTTCCTGACGGGCCGGGCCGGTACCGGAAAGACGACATTGCTGAAGAAATTCCTCGCTGAGGCGGGTGACAAGGCAGTGGTGCTCGCGCCGACGGGCGTCGCGGCAATGAATGCAGGCGGACAGACGATCCATTCCTTTTTCAAGCTGCCGCCGCGCCTCGTCGAGCCGCAGGATGTGCGGCGCCTGCCGAATCCGCGGGTTGTGCGCACAGTGGACACGGTGGTGATCGACGAGATCTCGATGGTGCGCGCCGACATGCTGGACGCGATCGACCACAGCCTGAAGTTGAACCGGGGGTCGAAACGGCCGTTTGGCGGGGTGCGGATGATCCTGTCCGGAGACCTGCACCAGCTGCCGCCGGTCGTCTCTGCAGATGAAGGCCCGATCCTGCATCAGCGGTATGGCGGATCATATTTCTTCAATGCGCCGGCCTTCCGCGATGCAGAATTCTCGTTGCTGGCGCTGAAGCATGTGTTCCGGCAGGAAGACCCGCGCTTCCTGACGCTGCTGGGCGCGCTGCGATCGGGGCGCGTGACGCCGGCGGACGAGGCTCTGCTGCAGCGGCTGGTCTCGGCGCGAAGCGCGGCGGACGCGTCGGAAACGCACGTCGTGCTGACGCCCAACAATGCCAATGCGTTTCGAATCAACCAGTCGCGCCTTGCGGGCCTGACGGGCGAGGCAAAAGTGTTCAAGGCGGATGTGCAGGGCCAGTTTGATGACAAGAGCTATCCGACTGAGGCTGACCTGGAGCTGAAGGTCGGCGCGCGGGTGATGCTGATCAAGAACGATGCCGAGGGGCGCTGGGTGAACGGGTCGCTCGCGCGCGTCGAGGCGTTTGGCGGGCGCAGCGTGAGGGTGTCGATCGACAACCGCGTCTACGAGATCGAACCGGCGGCCTGGGAAAAATACCGCTACGGCTTCGAGACCGGCAGCAACAAGGTAAAGCGCGAAGTCGTTGGAACGTTCAAGCAGGTGCCGCTGCGGCTGGCTTATGCCGTGACCATTCACAAGGCGCAGGGTCTGACGCTTGACCAGGTATTCATCGACTTCGACAGCGGCATGTTTGCGCACGGCCAGGCCTATGTCGCCTTCTCGCGGGCGCGGACCCTGGAGGGGCTCGAAATCTCGCGCGCTCTGCGACCGCGCGACATTGTGCTGGACCGTGAGGCGTTTGCCTTTGGCGCGCTCGACAAGATCGAGGAGACGCCGGCCTATCTACTGGCAAAGTTCCGCAAGGATGAAGGCGCTCTGCTCTGAGGCATAGGTCAGCCGAGGCGGCGGATCTCTTCGGAGAGCTGGCTGTCCTTGTCAGTGACGATTTCTTCAAGCACGCGTACGCGCTCCTTCAGACGGGTGACGTCCTGCCGTGTTGCAGCGAGTTCGGCGAGCATGCCGTCATCCGGGCGGCTTTTCGCTTGGGTCTTGATCCAGGTGCTGATCAGTCCCGCGCCGACGCTGATGGCGACGATGGCCACAACCATTGAGAAGGGATCCATGCGCTTGTCCTTTTTTTCAGGAGTTGGGCCGTTCAGGCAAGGCGGCGGATATCATCGGCGAGCTGGCGTTCCTGATCGGTCACGATTTTTTCGAGTACGCGCACCCGCTCCTTGAGCCGGTCGATGTCCGCACGCATCGCGGCGCTCTCCTTGTCGTCGTCTTTCGAGCGGGCGCGTTTCGTCTTCGATTTCATGTGCACTTCATAGGCGGCGAACGCCATGCTGACGACCACGATGATCGTGACCATTGTAAACACATCCATGAGGCGCCTCCTTACGTGCAGCGGGTGTGGGTATAACCCGGCTCAGCGGTTCGGGCCAGCATCAGTCGAGACCGTCGATATCGCGGCGAAGGCGCCAGTCCCGGTCGGTCACGATTTTTTCAAGCGTGCCCACGCGGGCATTCAGCCGCTCGAAGTCAATATCGCGCGGCCCGGTGGGCGCCGGCGGCGTCGCCCGTTTTGCACCGGACCGGAACGCCAGCCAGAAAACCAGCGCGCCGATGAAGAAGTAAAACGCTGCTGCCATGACCACTCCTTCCTTATTGATATTCAATATGTGGGGAAGATGGCGCTACGTTCAAGAAAAATTGATCGCTCATGGCCAGAATAATTTACACTCGGGCTTGCGCGGACATGGGGACAGCTATGCCCACTCCAATCGTTGCTCCCCATGATCCCGGTTGGCCGGAAGCTTTCCCGGCTGAGGCCGAAGCCATCAGCCAGGCCTTGCCTGATATTGACCTCGTCCTCCACCATATCGGCAGCACGGCCATTCCGGGGAGTCTCGCCAAACCGGTCATCGATCTGCTTGGCACGGCTGAGTGTCTGGAAGCAGTCAACAACGCTGCCGGCACGCTGCAGGTCCTTGGCTATGAAGCCAAGGGAGCGTTCGGCATTCCGGGCAGGCTGTATTTCCGCAGAACGAACCGCACCGGCGAGCGGACCCACCATCTGCATGTTTTCCAGACCGGCTCACCGCATGCCGAGCGGCACATCGCCTTCCGCGACTATCCGAGAACCCATCCTCAAATCGCGAAGGCATACTCCGACCTGAAAGCCAATCTCACTGGCACGCCGGGCAACGATCCCGGTGCTTATGTGGCTGGAAAGGCTCCCTTTGTGTCCGCTACCGAGGAGGCAGCTCTGGCATGGTATCGCCGCCGCTGAGCTCGCTAGCGCCCGGTTGAACCGAAGCCGCCTGCGCCGCGGGCGGTCTCGTCGAGCTGTTTCACCTGCGCCCAGGCGAGGCGTGTGACCGGGGCGAGGACGAGCTGGGCGATGCGCTCGCCTCGCTGGATGGTAAAGGCCTCGGAGCCGAGATTGATCAGGATCACCTTGATCTCGCCGCGATAGTCGCTGTCGACGGTGCCGGGCGTGTTGAGGCAGGTAAGGCCGTGTTTCGCCGCAAGGCCGGAGCGCGGGCGAACCTGGATCTCGTAGCCTTCGGGGATGGCGATGGAAAGGCCGGTGGGCACCATCGCACGCGCGCCGGGGACGAGGATGACGGGCTCGTCCTCCGGCACGGCGGCGCGGACATCCATCCCGGCAGAGCCCGCCGTCTCATAGGCGGGAAGATTGAGCCCGTCGAAATGGGGCAGCGGGAGAACCTGAACAGTCACATCGGTCATGGGGGGAGCGATGTGGAGACTCTGCGGATGAGTCAAGCGGGCCGAGCTTTTGACGTCGCCGCTGCTTTGGCAAACATTGATAATGAGTTTCGGCGGCGCGCATGGCGACCCGGAATGTTGTGCTCACCGATGCCAAGCCGGAGATGATTGTCCGGCTGGTCGCGACCGGCCGGTGTCAGAATGCCTCCGAAGCGTTCAAGGCAGGCCTGCGCCTGCTCGAGCGCGAGTTGGACCAGATCGAGGCGCTGCGCACGCGCCTGAGCCTCAGCCTTGAGGACGCCCGCCGGGGCGGGCTCGCCGAGGGCAGCGGCGAGGCAGCCATGGCCGGACCTTTGCAGACGCGCGAAAACGGCGCTGACGGCTAAACCCTGGCGCCTCGCGCGGCGAGCGGGGGGCCGCGCTGATCGAGATTGCGGAGTGGGCGCATGAGACGTTTGGGCCGCGGCTAACGGAGGCCTGTGGAAAGCACCTCATGGCCTGCTACCGGGACATCGCTGCAGGTTTGGCGCAGGCTCGGGATTGCCGCCGCCTGATTGATCCGGATCTCCCCGAAAACCTTCGCTTTGCCCGGTGCGGGCAGCACTTCATCGTCTTTGTGGAAGCGAAAGCGCAGGTCATCATCATTGATTTGCTGCTCAAACGGACGCACTTTCTGCGCCGCCTGTCGGGGCTCGGCCAGGACGAGTGAGGCGTTATTCCGCTGCGAGGCCGAGGCCAGCGTCATCGCCTGCGAAGGCGTCCGCGATCTTTTCGGCGAGACGAGCGGCGACCGCGTCTTTCGGCATCCGGGGCCAGCGATCGGTGCCGTCCCGCGTGATAAAGGCGATCTCGTTGTCGGCGCCGCCCATGACATCGCCGGAGACATCATTCGCGACGATCCAGTCGCACCCCTTGCGGGCGAGTTTTTCGTGCGCGTGGCGCTCGACCTGATCGGTCTCGGCGGCAAAGCCAATGACGAGGCCGGGGCGTTTCTTCTTCTTGTGGCTGAGCGTGCGCAGGATGTCGGGATTTTCGGTGAGTTCGATCGAGGGGGAGGCGCCCTCCCCTTTCAGCTTGAGCTTTCGAGGCGACGGTTTGACCGGGCGCCAGTCGGCGACCGCGGCGACCGAGACGAACACGTTGGCTGGCAGCGCGTCCTCGCAGGCTTTCAGCATCTCGCGGGCCGTCTCGACCTTCACGAGATCAACGCCCTGCGGGGCGGCGAGCGAGACGGGGCCGGAGACCAGCGTGACGCGCGCGCCTTCGGCGGCGAGCGCGGCGGCAATGGCGTAGCCCTGCCTGCCGGAAGAGTGATTGGAGATATAGCGGACGGGGTCCAGCGGTTCGCGCGTCGGCCCGGCGGTGACGAGGGCGTGAACGCCGGTGAGGCGGCCGGCTGTTTTGGGTTTCAGCGTGGCTTCGATGGCGGCAACGATGGCAGGCCCATCCGGCAGGCGGCCCGGTCCGAACTCGCCGCAGGCCATGGGGCCAACATCCGGCTCCATGACAGTCACGCCGTCAGCGCGCAGACGGGCGACATTACGCCGGGTTGCGGCGTGCTCCCACATGCGGACATTCATGGCGGGTACCATCAGGACGTGCTTATCAGTGGCGAGCAACGTGGTGGAGGCAAGATCGTTGGCGAGCCCATTCGCGGCCTTGGCCATCAGGTCTGCCGTGGCGGGGCAGACAATGACGAGGTCAGCTGAGCGGGAGAGTTCGATATGGCCCATCTCGGTCTCGTCGGTCAGGTCGAAGAGTTCGGAGAACACTTTTTCCCCCGACAGGGCGGAAACAGAAAGCGGTGTCACGAACTCGGCGCCGGCCTTTGTCAGGATCACGCGCGAGGCGATACCCCGCCGGCCAAGCTCGCGGATCAGCTCAAGGCTTTTGTAGGCAGCGATGCCGCCGCCGATGATCAGAAGGATGCGTTTGGCGCTCATAAATCCGCATATCGGGTGTCAGCTGCCCCATTCCTAGCGCAAAATCATTGCTGCGCCGCCATCAAATCCTCGCGAATGCGCGGCTCACCTCAACAAACTGGCAAGGTTTGGGGCCGTTCAGGGGACGCGAATGATCCGCGAGGCACCGAACGAAACCGGGCCACTCTGCTCGCCCCTACCCGCTTGCGCGCTGCTCGACGGCCTGTCGGGGCGCAGGATGATGGTGGTGACGCTGGGCTGGCCGGGTCGCAGTGTATGGATGATCTCCCGGCGGGGGCCGTCGCACGATCCGCGCAGGACGATGACCCGGTTGCCTGTTTCCGAGCCGGCCGTGATCAGCGTCTGCGATCCGCTACAGTTTCCGCCGCGCAGGACTTGCGCGCTCGCGGGCGCGGCAAACAGGGCGGCTGTGATCAGAATGGCTGCGAATTTCATGGCCCGGCTCCCCTTGGCGGTGGAGCGGTCATGGTAACCGAAGTGTTAACGCCGCGAAGCGCTTACCCCCGAGACGGGAACCGCACGCGCGCGCGTGCGCGGCAGCCGCGAGAAATTCGCGTCTAAGGTTCGATCACCGGACCGCGAGGCCAATCACCCCGATCAGGGCGAGCAACAGGATGAAGCCAAACCAGGCCCACCAGGGGGCAAAGCGCTCGCGCGGCGGGGCGACGGGCTCGGCGTCGAGGCTACGCTCGAACTTGTCCATCATTTCGGGCAGGCGCTTCAGGCGGTTCGTCACATCACGGAGGTTTTCCGAGACGAGCCGGACCGCGCCTTCGGGGCCGAAATTGCGGCGCATCCAGCCTTCGATCACAGGCTCGGACGCGGTCCAGATGTTGTGAGTGGGATCAATCGCGCGGGCGACGCCTTCGACCTGAACCATGGTTTTTTGAAGCAGGACGAGTTCAGATCGCAGGGCCATGCCGAAAGTGTGGGTGTAGTCGAACAGTTGCAGGAGGACGCGGCCCATAGAAACTTCTTCCGCCGGGCGGCCGAACAGCGGTTCGCCGATCGATCGCAGCGCCTGGGCGAAATCGCCAACGGACTGGTTCGGCGGGACATAGCCCGCCTCGAAATGTACCTCGGCGATCCGCATGTAGTCGCGCTTGAGGAAGCCCCAGAGGATCTCTGCGAGGAAACGGCGCTCCATTATGCCGATTCGGCCGATGATGCCGAAATCGACCAGCGCGATCTGACCATCCGTGGTCAGAATGGCGTTGCCTTCATGCATGTCAGCATGGAAGACGCCGTAATCAATGGCGCTGGCGAGGAAGCCCTGCGTGATGTCGTTGGCGAGTTTCTTGCGGTCAAGGCCCGGCCGGTCCAACGCATCAGGGGCGGTCAGCGGTCTGCCCTCGATCCATTCGGCGGTGAGGACGCGCTTGCCCGTACGCTCCCAGTCGACTTTGGGTATACGGAAATAACCCGTCGTCTCATTGATCTCGCGCATCTCGTCTGCGCCGCCGGCTTCGAGACGCAGGTCCAGTTCGCGCATCATGGAGGAGGCGATGGTTTCGGTAAAGGCGACGGGCTTCAGGCGGCGGCTTTCGGCGGAGGCGCCTTCGATGGTGCGCGCGGCGCGGCGCATGGCGGAGAGCTCGAGTTCGAGCTGGCGCTCGATGCCGGGGCGAAGAATTTTGACGGCGCGTTCGCCATCAGGCAGCATCATGCGGTGAACCTGGGCGAGGGAGGCCGCCGCAACAGGCTCCGACAATCCTGTGAAAAGCCGCTCGGCTTGCCCGGGGCCGAATTCTGCCGCGAGCGCTGCGCGGGCCTGTTTCATCGGGAAAGGTGGCAGCTTGTCCTTCAGCCGGGAGAGATCGCCGGCGACTTCCGACCCGAAAACGTCTGGCCGGGTCGCGAGGAACTGGCCGAGCTTGATATAGGCCGGGCCGAGCCGCTCGAGGGCATGGGCGAAACGTTCACCGGGGCGACCCCTGGCACCGCCGCCGATCAGGCGCAGGAAACCGCCCGCGATCCGCGCCGGTAAAGGCAGTCGCGACCGGTATTCGCGGGGCAGGATCACGTCATGCCGCGCCAGCGAGGTGCCCGCCCGCATCAGCCGGCGATAGTCAGACAGCGCCTTCAGCATGGCGACCCTCGAAAATGATAATCAGCGCGCATGGAACCGCTGGCACAATCCGCGCGTTCAGGCGTTGAGACTTGGTTTTCATGGAGGCTGTCATGGCGAATCCCCAACCTTCCGGCAACGGAATACTCTACTTTGTCGTGGGCGCGCTGGTCGCGGCCGCCGTCGCCTTTGGCATCTATTACTTCACCGAGGGCCCGGGAGGCTCTGACAAGGTAGAGATATCCATCGGGGAAGACGGAATCCGCGTCAGCGATTAACGCAGGCCGCATCAGACCGCCCAGCCAAAGTGCAGGGCGGCGATGCCGCCGGAGAAATTCGTGACCGAGACCTGGCGGAAGCCGGCGCTCTCGACTTCAGCCTTGAAAGTTTCCTGATCGGGGAACTGACGAATTGATTCCACGAGATACTGGTAGCTATCCCTGTCGTTCGCGATGAACTGGCCGAGGCTGGGGATCACCGCGAAGCTGTAGGCGTCATACGCCTCCTGTAACACCGGAACCGTCAAATGGCTGAATTCGAGCACGGCGAGGCGGCCGCCGGTCTTCAGAACACGGCGGAATTCCCTGAGGCCGGCCATACGGTCTGCGAAGTTGCGAATTCCGAATGACACCGTGACCACGTCGAAGCTCCTGTCCGGATAGGGCAGGTTCTGTCCGTCGGCGCAGACCCAGCTGAGGCGGCCCGCCCATCGCTCATTGTCTGCGCGGGCCTTGCCAGCTTCCAGCATCGCGTTGTTGATGTCCGAGACGATGGCGGTGGCTTCGCGCGCGTCGCCCCTTCGCTTACCGGCCTTGCCGGCCAGCTCGAGGAAGGCGCGCGCAAGTTCGCCCGTGCCGCCGGCAACGTCCAGATGACGCTCGCCCGGCTGCGGATTCACCCGGTTCATCGCATCATGTTTCCAGAGGCGGTGCACGCCGCCGCTCATCAGATCGTTCATCAAGTCATAGCGCGAGGCGACCGAGCGGAAGACGCCCTTCACCCGGGCGACCTTCTCGGTCTGCGTCACTTCTTCAAAGCCGAAGGAGACGATACGGTCTTTGTTGTCCTGGCCTGTCATGCGCGCTCTTCTTACCTGCATCTGACATAGCGTATATGCGATAAAGATGCCTGAATTACCTGAAGTCGAGACAGTTCGCCGCGGCCTTGCACCCCTGATGGAAGGCCGGCGCATCGCGCGCGTGGAACAGCGCCGGGCGGATCTGCGCTTTCCGCTGCCGGAGCGGTTTGGCGAACGGCTGACGGATGCGCGGATTGATCGGTTCGCGCGCAAGGCGAAATTTCTCACGGCGCATCTCTCCACGGGCGAAGTGCTGATCATGCATCTCGGCATGACCGGGCGGTTCACCATTGGCGGGCAGCGGCCGGGCGCGTTTCACTACAGCGCGGGCGGGATCACCGCGCATGATCATGTCGTCTTCCATATGGAGGGCGGCGATACGGTGACGTATAACGACCCGCGCCGTTTTGGATTCATGGAGCTGTGGCCTGAAGCAGACCTTAGCGGGTATCCACGGCTCGCGGCGATGGGGCCGGAACCGCTGACGAACCTGTTCTCCCATGCCTATCTGAACCAGGCGCTTACCGGCAAAGCGGCGCCGATCAAGGCGGCGCTGCTGGACCAGAAGGTGATTGCGGGCCTCGGTAATATCTATGTCTGCGAAGCGCTCTTCCGGGCGCGCATCTCGCCGAAGCGGCTGTCTCGCAGCATACCCGGCCAGCGTGCCGCGCGGCTTGCCCTGGCGATTGATGTCGTAATCGCCGAGGCGATCTCGGCGGGCGGCTCGTCGATTTCGGACTTTGCATCGACGGATGGGGCGCTCGGATACTTCCAGCACCGGTTTGATGTCTATGACCGGGAGGGACAGGGCTGCAAACGCTGTAGCGGGACGGTGCAGCGGATCGTGCAGTCGGGGCGGTCGACGTATTATTGTCCGGGGTGTCAGAGGTAGAAGGACCTCACCTCCCACGCCTCTCCCGCAGGCGGGAACAGGGTCAAGGAGGGCCTGCGCCCGCAAGGGCGAGGGAGATGAGGCTCTTATTTCTCCGCCTTCAGCCCCAGCTTCTTAAGCGGTGCGCCGATACCGCCCGCCACCAGACCTGCGAGGATCGGCGGGGCCGGCCAGAGGTTCAGGAGCGGCGCGGCGAGGCGGTCGCGCAACCAGGGGATGACCGCGCCGTCGGACTGGTAAACCGGTGTGAAGGCCCAGGTCATCAGCTGGTATAGGCGGACATGGACGGCGCGCAGTCTGAGAAAGCGCTGCAGCGCGCGGGCAATGTCCGCTTCGCCGTGAAACGCTTTCATTAGCCCATACGCGTCCAGCAGCGCCATGTTGGCGCCCTGCCCGAGCTGCGGGCTGGCGGCGTGCCAGGCATCGCCAATATGGACGAGGCGTCCCTCAACCACCGGCCCGTGGGTGCGATGGCGATAACGGGCGAAGGTGAGCTGGTCATGCTCCGTGATCTGGTTGAGGAGGATGTCCGTCTCGGGCCAGAGGGTTCGGGCGGCGTCCTTCCAGTGAATCAGGGGCGCGGCGCGGAATGCATCGTACTGGTCGGCGCGGATCGACCAGAAATAAGTCAGGCTGTCCGGCATGTCTTGCGCCATCCGGCCGGAGGGCATCACGCCAGCCATCTTTCGCGCGGCTTCGTAGCGCTGCTCAAGGGCGGTGTGATCGAACGCGCTGATGTCCGGCCAGGGCAGCGTAGCCCAGAGCGCGCCATAGGTGAGTTCTCTTTGTGGTGCAGATGAGAGCGGCGAGCGAACGCCAAGTGCATCAATCAGGAGGTCATAAGGGCCATGTGCTCCGCCGTTCGCGTCGACCAGAATGCCGGTCTGGCCATTGGCGGCGGTGATGCGGGTGCCTTTCTCGACCCGCGCGCCTGCCGCCATCGCAGCCTCATACAGCACATCGAACAGGGCGGCGCGCTGAAGGCCGAGGCCGGCCAGGCTCGGGCGCAAGGCGCGGTAGCGCACGTCCAGCACCGCGCGGCCTGTGTCCCTCGAGACGCCGTGGAGGCGCAGGATCGGCGTGCCGAGCCCTTCGATCCTTGCCCTGAGGCCCAGTTCGGCGAGGACGGCCAGGCCGGTTTCCTGCAGCATCAGGCCAGACCCGACGGGGCCGGCTTTCTCGAACTGGTCAAACAGGGTGACGCGGTGGCCTTCCCGCGCGAGCAGCACCGCCGCCGCAAGTCCGCCTATGCCCGCTCCGGCAATGCCGATGCTCTGCGATGGTCCCATTGCCCCGTCCCGGAAAAGCCTCGTTGCAACCTATTCGCAGTTCATGCGCAAGGACAATGCCGGGACGTGAGGCACGGCGGAGATTTTCTCGCGGCGGCCTGTCAGACCATGCCGCCATCGGTCGGCAGGCCAAAGAGAATGCGGCCGGTGAGTTCGAAGGTCGAGGGCGCGGTGACGATATGCTGGGTGATGGCATGAGCGTCACGGAACCGGCGTTGCAGGTCGCTGGTGTCGTACAAGGCAGCGCCGCCGCCGAGATCATACAGCGTGCGGCAGATCTCTGCGCCGGTGCGGGTCACGTGCGTGCAGGCGAGGCGGAGGTCGGCGCGCGCTTCCATCGGAATGCCGCCGTCGCCCTGCGCGATGGCCCAGACGCGGTCGATTTCCGAGAAGAGGTAGGCGCGGGATGCGCGCCAGGCGGCTTCACATCTGGCAAATTCAGCCTGCATGGACTGGCGCTCGGCCAGCGTCTTGGAGGAACCCTGGCTCTTTTTGGCAGTGGCGAGGGCGTGGAAGGCGTCCAGCGCGCCGCGGGCATTTCCGAGCGCGACGGCGCAAACCCCGAGCGACAGCAGTCCAAAGGCGGGAAACTTGAAGAGCGCGCCCGTCTCGCGCGGCTTGTCCGAAACGAGAGACACGGACCGGCCGGCCGGCACCAGCAGGTCATTCACTTCGAAATCGCCGGAGCCTGTGCCCTTCAGGCCCATGACATGCCAGGTGTCGAACAGGACTGCGTCGCTGGCCGGGAAGACCATCATCCGGGTGTCCGGCGCGCCGGAGGCGAGGCGCTTCATCTCGCCGTTCTCCCAGATCGTGCAACTGCCGCAGAGCCAGGAACAGTTGGCCGAGCCTGAGCCCCACTGCCAGCGCCCGGACACGCGGTAATGATCGCCCTCGACCACGGCCTTGCCCATGGGCGCGAAGACGCCGCCGGTGATCGTCATCGGATCGGCATAGACCGCCTCGGCATGGTCCGGCCCCATGTAAGCGGCGTTGAGCGCCGTCGTAGCCCCGATCATGGCGCACCAGCCGGCGCCGGCATTCGCGGCCGCGATGGCCTCCGTCACCTCGACGATTTCGCGGGGCGAGAGTTCGAGGCCGCCATACGTCTTTGGCGTGACCATTCTGAACACGCCGGCTTCGGCGAGTTTCTGCGCAAGGTCTGCCGGCAGGCGGCGGGCGTCTTCCATTTCAGCGGCGCGCGCAGCGAGTTCCGGCAAGAGCGGCACGATAGCGGCGATTGGCGAGGCGGGTATCAATGTGTCAGCCATGCATTCAAAGCTAGCGCAGAACGCGGGCGCTTCAAAGCTCGAGCTTGTCCTGAAGTCTGGCCGGCGCAGCATGGCGCCAGGACATGATGAGCGCCGAGCGCAAGGTGACACGGTCACAGGCGACGAGACGGATCGAAGTTGCGCCTTTCTCGCCCCATTTGTTCGCGACCGGGAAAAAGATAAGGGGTTCTGCTTCGCACAACATCCGCTGCTCATCCGGGGTCAGGAAGACATTCGAAAACTCATGGTGCGGCGGCAGGGTGCAGAAGATCTTGCCCCTGGGCGCGTCGACCCGGAAGCTCGCCCAGTCGAAATGTGGGCGTTCGACGGCGCAGGGCAGGCTGAGCGCTTCGGCGCGGAGTTTCGCGGGCGTGATCACCGGAACACCTTTGGTTTTCGGGCCATGAAGCGGCGCGTAGCATCCTGGTATTTCGCCGGGCGTCCCTCAGGGGCGAGACCATACGTCTGATCTCGCAGGAAATCCATGAGACCGCGGCGCCGGCCGGCTGCGTCGAGCATCTCCGGGGACAGGGTTTCGCCGATCCCAAGGGTCAGCACGGTGCCCATGCGGCGGCGCACCTCGCGGAAGACAAGCGCCAGACGAAGCTCGATCGAGAGATGCGACGCGATCTGGAACAGGCGGGAATTCTGCCCTTCGAAGAAGACCGGCGTGACAGCTGCGCGGCCTTGGGTGATCAGTTTTGCGGTGAAGGGCTTCCAGTCGTCGTCGACCGCGAGCGCATCAAACGGGCCGGGCGTGGTCGAGACCCCACCAGCCGGGAAAACGATGACGCAGCCGCCCGCCTTCACGTGCGCGAGGGCCGCCTTGCGCATCGCAATGTTGGCGGAGGCCGCCTCCCGCGTGCCGGCGAAATCGACGGGCAGCAGCCAAGGCTTGGCTTCAGGCACGGCGTCGAGGACGGAATTTGTCAGCACACGAAAGTCGCCTCTTCGCTGGCCGACGAGCCAGCTTATGACGAGGCCGTCAAGGACTCCGAACGGATGGTTGGCGACGATGACCAGCGGGCCTTCGGCGGGCATTGCCGCGAGGCGCGCAGGATCAAAGCGGACATCAAGTTCAAGGAGGCGGATCGCCGCTTCGAAGAAGCCGGTCTCGCCAAGCTCTCCCGTCCGGTAGCGGTCATACAGGCGGCGCAGCTTCGGCTGTCCAGTCGCGCGCTCAACGGCGCGGACCAGCGCACGCTTCAGCGGGTCATGGAAATAGGCCGCATAGGAGAGATCGGGCGCGGCGCTCTGGTCCATCAGAGCCGCCACATGCGGGCGAGATTGTTCTTCTGCATGTCGGACGATCCGCCGACGATCGGCATACTGAGCAGGTCGCGTACATTGCGTTCGATGTCATAGGCGTCCGACAGGCCGTAGGCGCCGATCACCTGCTGGCAGGCGAGCGCGATCTCGACGCCGGCATCCGCCACAAAGAGTTTTGCCATTGCCGTCTCCGCCGAACAGGGTTGGCCGGTGCCGGCGAGCCAGGCGGCATGATACAGCATGTGGCGGCAGGCAGCGAGTTTCGTCCGGGCCGTGACGAGTTTGTGGGCAATAGCCTGGTGCTTGCCGATGGGCTTGCCGAACTGTTCTCGCTCGCCCGCATAGCGCCAGGCTTCGTCCAGCGCCGCGCGGGCGAGGCCGTAGGCGACCGCCGTGATCTCGATCTTTTCGACATCCAGCGCCCGGCCAGCTAGCGCGTCCCAGCCGCGGTTCCACTTTTCCGGCCCGCCGACGATGGCGTTGTCCGGGAGGCGGACATCGTCCAGGTAGACGTCCATCGAATGGGTGTAGCGCAGGTTTGAGTGTTCAATGGCTTGCATGGTGACACCCGCCGCCTTGGTTGGAACAAGGACGAATGTCAGATTGCCGTGACGCGCACCGGGCTCTCCCGAGCGGCACAGGCAGTAGATGTAATCCGCCCAGTCAGCGCCGGTACACCAGCGCTTGGCGCCGTTGATGACGATCTCGCCGCCATTCCGCTCCACCCGCGTCTCGACACTTGGCAGGTCGCCGCCGACATTCGGCTCCGAGAGGCCATAGGCGAGGAAGATCTCCCCGCGGGCGAGTTTCGGCAGCAGCGTTTCCTTCTGTTCGGCTGATCCGTTCTCGGAGATGTTAAGACCGCCATAGAAGGCAGCGTGGATGTAGGGCCCGGCCATTGAGCTGCCGCCCTGGCAAAGTTCCTCGATGACCGCGGCGGCGGCGTAGATATCCTCGCCCTGCCCGCCATATTCTTCCGGGATGGTGAGACCGATGAGGCCCATCTCCGCGATCTCGCGGAACAGCGCCCGGTCCCAGGTCGCGGCCCTGTCCCACTCCCGGCGCTTCTCGCGCGGCATCTTTTCCGCCACCCAGCGGGCGATCTGGCGGCGGATTTCAGTGACATGTGTCGGTTCGGCGGCGAAGCTGGTCATGGCGTGATCAATTCGAGTTCGGGGAAAAAGGTGCGGTAGCGGGCGGGGTCATCGGTCAGGAGCGGCACGGCCGCCACAACGGCGTCTGCGCCGATGAAGAAATCCGGCAAGAGCGATCGGCGCGGGCCACCGGCCGACTTGTATTGAAGGACGGCGCGCGAAGCACGGAACAAGGCTTCCGGAGATGAGGCGTGCAGCTCGATTCCATTTGCATTGATCCAGCCATTTGCCCCGTCCGCCGAGGTGAATGACGCACAAATCTCTGCATAGACCACGCCGTTGATCATGACCGGTCCGGAAAGCGCCGCCCCGGCAAACGCTTCCTTGGCGCGCCGGTGTAAGCGGCTGTCCTGCCGGAGGAGATAAATCAGAATACTGGAATCGACGAACACGTAGCGTCAGTCCGGCTCTCTGAGGAATTCGATCCAGGCGTCTGCTGACATGCCTTGCATATCCAGATGTGACGCCGCGATCTCATTGGCTCGGTCGATCCTCTGCATCACCGCCTCGCGGTCCAGACCAGCCTGTCTCGAAGGCCCAGCCTTCACCACCACACCGCCGTCTTCATCAATTTCGAACCGCACGGCTTCGCCCTCGGAGACACCCAAGTGTTTGCGAATGGCCTTCGGCAGGGTGACCTGCCCCTTGCGGGTGATCCGGAAGCTGGTATTACTCATCCTGCAAAAGTAATACCAGACCCGTCCCGCGTCAATTGCGACCGATGTCGTCGAGGACGAACGGCGTCGACTGGTAGGTCTGATTGATCCAGTTACCGAAGAGGAGATGGGCGTGGCTGCGCCAGCGGTTGAGCGGCGGGCGGGCCGGGTCATCATCCGGAAAGTAGCCATGCGGGACATAGATGGCCTTACCCTGCGCCCGGTCACGCTCGAATTCTTCCTTTAGGGAGAAGGAATCGTATTCGACATGGTTGAACATGTAGAGGCTGCGACGTACGCGGTCTTCCAGGAGGCAGGGGCCCGTATCATCGCTGTCGATCAGCAGGCGGAGGGCCGGGCGATCCAGAACACCGGCGCGGCGCACTTCGGTCCAGCGGGAAACCGGGATCGCGAAATCATCCGAAAAGCCGGAAAGATAAGGCGAGGCCGGGTCCAGATTGCGGTGGCGGAACACGCCGAATGCCTTGGCCTCGAGGCTGTATTTGGGCAGACGGTGAAAGTGCCAGGCCGCCGCCATAGCGCCCCAGCATATATAAAAGGGCGAATGTACGTTTGTCTGCGTCCAGTCGAAGATCTGCGTGAGTTCTTCCCAGTAACTCACATCCTCGAACGGCAACTGCTCGATCGGTGCGCCGGTGACGATGAAGCCGTCAAACTTCCGCTCCCGGATCTCCTCCCAGGTCTGGTAGAAGCTGATCAGGTGTTCCTGGGAGGTGTTCTTCGGCGTGTGGCCACCGACCCGCACCAGCGTGAACTCTACCTGCAGGGGCGTCGCGCCGATCAGCCGGGCGATCTGGGTCTCGGTGCGGATCTTGTTGGGCATCAGGTTGAGGAGCCCGATCTGCAGCGGGCGAACATCCTGCCGGATGGCGTCGGTTTCGCGCATCACCGCCACGCCCTCGTTCAGAAGAGTCTCGCGGCCCGGCAGCGTGTCTGGAATCTTGATCGGCATGGCAGAGCGTCCTCTTCGGCCCGCTTTCAGGCTTCAAACGCATCGCAAGGGGGGAAAGGCAGGCGCACATCCTGCATCTCGGCCCTTTAGCGAATTGTTTAACGTGGCTGCAAGCCGACCGGCCAAATCACCACAATAACGCATCTAGTATGGCGCGTGCGCGGCGTCAAATGCGCTGTCTGCGCACCGCAGGGCTGGTCCTATCCGGCCAGCTTGCTCCGGAGGTCTTGCACGAGCCGCGGAAGCATCCTGCCCGGGATGGAGCCGGACGGGCTCTCGCCCCCGGGGCGACGCGCCCATCCGCGCATAAAAAGCGGCCGCATCCGGGTCGGCCTCAATAATCAGCCGCGACGCGCCCCTCCGGCGCGCCGCCTCGCACGCCCAGTCATAAAGCAGCCGCCCGACACCCGCGCCCATCCGGACGGGTTCGATGAACAGTTTCTCCAGTGTGGCTTCCCTGCCCTCCACCGAGACCTGAACGATTCCGGCGATCCCCTGACTGACTTCCGCAACGATTAAGATATCCGCCTCAAGATCATCCGATCTGATTGTCAGTTCACTCCGGAACATTTCGACCATCGCCGCAGGATAGCTCCAGTGAGCCTTCGAACGCAGGCAAAGATCGGAGAGGGCTGACAATTCTCGGCGTTCGGGCTCTCGCAGGCGCACGGGATTTCACTCCCCCGTCAGTTTCGCGGCCCGGCGTTCCTTGAAGGCGGCTACCGCCTCTTTCCGGTCACCCAGATAGTTTGACACGCTTTCCCAGCCGATGCTCGCGTCCATCAGCTGCGCGGCGAGGGCGCGGAGAGGGATGTTGGCGGTCGTCTTGGTCCAGCGCACGGCCCATTTCGGATTGGCCATGATCTTACAGGCAATCTCGTCTACTTTCGTGTCGAGTTCGGCGGCGGGCACGGCGTAGTTGATCAGGCCAAGGCGCACCGCCTCTTTCGCGTCGAGCAGCTCGCCGGTCATCAGCAGTTCCTTCGCCTTGGCGAAGCCGATCAGTTGCGGCCAGATCAACGCGCCGCCATCGCCTGCCACCAGCCCCACCTTCACATGCGGATCGCCGATCTTCGCCGTCTCGTCGGCAATGATGACGTCACACAACAGTGCGATCGTGGCGCCGAGGCCTGCAGCGGCGCCGTTCATGCGGCAGAGGATCGGTTTCTCCATCTGCAGCAGCGTCACGACAATCTGCTTGGCGTCCCAGCCGATGGCGCGGAAGCGTTCGGGATGGGCGATCTGTTCCTCGAACCAGTCGAAATCCCCGCCGGCGCAGAAGGCCCTGCCCCTGGCGGTGAGGATGATTAGGTCGCTTTCCGTGTCGCGCTGGAGGCAGTTGAAGACGAGGGCGAGTTCGGTGTGCATCTGCTCGTCGACGCCGTTCACGGGATGGTCTGATGTAATGTAGGCTGTCAGCACACGGCCCTTCCGCTCGAAATTGAACCGCTCCCAGGCGTCGTTCGTGATGTCATAGGCTGCGCTCATGTCCGCTCTCCCTCAATGTTGTCCGCGGGCACTCTAGTGCGGCGCACTCAAAAGTGTATGCAGCTTGATGCAAGCTGGCCACCCATACCAGCAATCCAGGAGCGCGACATGACACGAGATAAGCTGTTCCTCCTTCCGCCCGGCTTTGAAGCGAACGGGCGGCGCGAATTTTGCCCGGAATGCGCCGGGATATGGGGCGTGCTCGCCTGGTATCCAGCGGTGAAGGAAGCGCTTGATATCGTCTATGTCGGCCTCGCCCATCCGCGCGGCCCCATCGTGGACGCCCTCGGCCCAGGCCGGTTCAATGCGCCCACCCTGGTGCTGGGCGAGGGCACGGCGCGCGCCGACAGCGTCAGCTACCGCACAGCCAACGGACGCGACTACCTCCCCTCAGCCCGGCTGATTGCCTGCCATTTCGCAGGTCTGCACGCCACACCCTTACCGCGGGGCGGCTGACAGACACAGGTCTTGCCTCCCGCTGCGTCAGGCGCCTCTAGTTGCGGTGCGAAAACCAGACACGCCCCGGAGGACACCATGAGCCCCCAGCCGATCCGCACCCGCACCCGCATCACCGACATGCTGGGCATCGAGAAGCCGATCATCCAGGCCGCCATGGGCTGGATCGCGCGCAGCCATCTCGTCTCCGCTGTTTCCAATGCGGGCGGCATGGGGATCATTGAGACGTCCTCCGGAGAACTCGATATCATCCGCGAAGAAATCACCAAGACGAAGACGCTGACAGACCGGCCCTTTGGCGTGAACGTTGCCCAGGCGTTCGTGCGCGATCCGGACATCGTCAATTTCGTCATCGATCAGGGCATCCGGTTTGTCACGACGTCTGCCGGCGATCCGATGAAGTATACCGCAATGCTGAAGGAAGCGGGTCTCACCGTGTTCCATGTCGTCCCGTCGCTCGCCGGCGCGCTGCGGGCGGTGGAGGCGGGTGTCGATGGGTTGATCGTCGAGGGCGGCGAGGGCGGCGGCTTCAAAAATGCCAAGGATGTTGCCTCGATGGTGCTGATCCCGCAGGTCTGCGAGCATGTGAGTGTGCCTGTGGTGGCAGCCGGCGGCATCATCGACGGGCGCAGCATGGCAGCGGCCTTCGCGCTTGGCGCTGAAGGCGTGCTGATGGGCACGCGCCTCCTTTCCGCGGCTGAAAGCCCTGTGCACCAGAACTGGAAGGACGCCATTCTCAAGGCGGACGCCACCGACACCGTCTTCCTTAACCGCGCCGGCCCCGGCCCTGCCCTGCGCGCGCTGCGCACCGCGCGGACCAGCCGGATCGAGAAGGAGGGCAGCGCCAACATCTTTGGTGAGTTTGCCGCGACGCAGGACGTCTACTTCAAAGGCGACCTCGAAGCCGGCATTGCCCTGACCGGCCAGGTGGCGGGACGGATCACCGAAGTGAAACCCGTCGCCCAGATCTTCGAGGAGACGCTGGAGGCGTATCATCAGACCGTGGCGAACTTGCCGCGCTGAGCCAGACTTGAACGCGTTCGGGCCAGAATCGGGCGGGAATCTGCCCTTCCTGCCCGATTCTCTGGAAATCCAACACGCGGGTGTCTAAACAGTCTGCAACACTGGCTTTCCAAAGGACATCCCATGCGCATGAAAGAAGCCCTTCAGGGCGGCGTTGCTGCCGCAATTCTCGCCGCCGCCGCTGCCTGCGGCGCACCGGCCGGCACGGCGCCGCCTGCCCCCGTTCAGATTGACCTGCCAGCCGTCGAGGTCAGCGATGCGGAGCTTGAGGGCAATCCCTTCCGCCAGGCCTGGGACACGCCCTATGGCGTCGCGCCGTTCGCGGATATTCGCGACGAGCACTTCATGCCCGCCGTCAAAAAGGGGATCCTGGAACGCCGCACCGAAATCGAAGCGATCGTCAACAGTCCGGAAGCGCCGACTTTCGAGAACACGATCCTCGCACTCGAGACCTCGGGCGCTACTCTGACCAGCGTGGTGCGTGTGTTCGGCAACGTCACCAACACCGACACAAATGACACGCTGGATGCGCTTCAAGGCGAAATCTATCCGATGCTGTCGCGCGAATCCGATGCCGTGACGTTCAATCCGGAGCTCTTTGCCCGCGTCAAGGCGGTCTATGACCAGCGCGACCGGCTTGGCCTGGACGAGCAGGAAGCAAGGCTCCTGGAACTCACCCACCGCAATTTCGTGCGCGCGGGGGCAAACTTGCCGCCCGAATCGCAGGCCCGCATTGCCGAGATCAATTCCGAGATTTCCGGCCTCACGACCCGGTATGGCCAGAACCTGCGCAATGCGAACAATGCCTATAAGCTGGTGATCACCGATCCGGCCCGACTGGGCGGCCTGTCGGAAGACTTCAAGCAGGCCATCAAGGTCGCCGGCGAAGACCGGTGGGAAGTCGGCCTCAGCCGGTCGTTCTTCGAGGGCTTCATGTCGTCGGCCGAGGACCGCGAGCTACGCTCGGAGCTGTTTGACGGCTATCGGTATGTTGCCTCCTCGGGCGAGTTCGATAATGGCCCGGTGGCGATCCGGATCGCACAGCTGCGGGCTGAACGCGCAGAACTGATGGGTTATCCGAGCCATGCGCATTATATAATCGAGCAGCGGATGGCGCGTACGCCGGTGACGGTGCTCGATTTCCTCCAGCAGGTTCTCGAGCCTGGCCTCGCCCGCGCGGCAGAGGAGCAGGCGGACATGGCCGAACTCGCCGGCCACGACATTCTGGGGCATGACTGGTGGTATTATTCCGAGAAGGTGCGCGCCGACCGCTACGCCTTCGACGAGAACCAGCTTCGCCCCTATTTCGAGCTTGAAGCCTCGTTTGACGGCGCCTTCGAAGTCGCCTCGCGCCTGTTCAACATCACCATCGATCCTGTGGAGGTTGAGGGCTGGAACCCGGTCGTTCGGTCGTATGACGTCAAGGACATCGAGACCGGTGAGCATCTCGGCCTGTTCATGGTCGACATGTTTGCCCGCGATTCCAAGCGCGGCGGCGCCTGGATGAGCTCTTACCGCGTCGCTTCCGACATTGACGGTAAGCGGATCCGCCCGATCATCACGAACAACATGAACCTCGTACCGCCTGCCGAAGGCCAGCCGTCCCTCCTCTCACCGACCGAAGTCGCGACGCTGTTTCATGAGTTCGGGCACGGCCTCCACGGCCTTATCACTCAGATCCGCTTTTCGAGCTTTGCCGGCACCTTTGGCGGTCCTGACTATGTCGAGTTTCCTGCGCAGATCATGGAGCATTGGGTGACCGAGCCGGAAGTGCTTGAGCTCTATGCCCGCCACTACCAGACCGGCGAAGTGATCCCGCAGGAACTCATCGACCGGATGAACCAGGCAGCCACGTTCAATCAGGGCTTCAAGACGACCGAGTTCATTGCAGCGTCACTGATCGATCTTTACTGGCACATGTTGTCGGGTGAAGAGGCGGCGGCTGTCACCGATGCGCGCGAGTTCGAACTGGAAGTTCTGCGAAAGTACAACATCCCCGAGATCATCGAGCCGCGGTATCGCTCGCAATATTTCTCTCACAGCTTCTCGGGCGGATATTCCGCCGGCTACTATTCCTATCTGTGGGCAGAAATTCTGGATGCGGACGGGTTTGATGCGTTCAAACAATCCGGGGACATCTTCAACCCGGAGCTGGCCGCGAAGCTGAAGAAATGGGTGTTTGAGTCAGGCGGCCTGCGCGAGACGGATGAACTCTACCGCAACTTCCGCGGATCTGATCCGGGTATTGAGCCGCTGCTGCGCAATCGCGGCTTCGGCGAGCCTGCCCCTGCCGGCGGCTGAACATCCGGACTGAAACGGAAAAAGCAAACCCCGCCTTCAATTCTGGAGGCGCGGTTTCTCTATTTTGTCGCTGGACTGCGGTTCAGCCGCTAACCGGATCCTTGCAGATCACGGCGCGGATTTCTTCTTCATTGCGTGCCTTGCGCAGACCGTCCCGGATCGCTGGCTGGCGGAAGAAGCGGCTGACCTGGGCGAGCGCGCGGAGATGATCCGCGCCCGCGCCATCAGGCGCCAGCAGCATGAAGATCAGGTCGCAGGGCCGGTCATCAATCGCTTCAAAGTCGACCCCGTTCGCCAGGCGCAGGAAGCCGCCAACGGGTGCAGTCAGGCCGGCCAGGCGCGCATGTGGAATCGCGACGCCTTCGCCGACACCTGTCGAGCCAAGCCGCTCGCGCTCCATCACCGCGTCTTCGATCGTCCGGGATGAATTGCCGGTGGCTTCGGCCAAAGCCTCACACAGAATGTGAATGGTCTGCTTCCGGCTCGTCGCTTCATGAAAGGGAATGATCACCCCGCCTTGGAGCAGAGCACTCAGATCAGTCGTCATCTCTCAACTTTCCGTTGCGTGTCGCACTAGTTCCGAGGCGTGTTGGCGGGATCGACCCATCCAATGTGCCCATCCGGGCGGCGGTAAACCATATTCAGACCGTCATGGCCAGCATTTCTGAACATCAATGCCGGAACATCCTGCAGTTCGAGCTGCATGACTGCCTCCGAAACGGTCATGGTGCGGATGCGAACCTGGGTCTCCGCAACCGTGAGGGGAGCATCACCGGCCTCAGCACCCGTGTCGTCAAACGCTTCATCCTCCTCATCGCGCACCTGAATAAGGGTTTCGGCGGCCATCTGGGCCGGAAGTTCCGTCTGGCCGTTGGTGTGGTGGTCCTTCAGGCGGCGTTTATAGCGCCTGACGCGCTTTTCCATCTTGTCGAGGCTGACTTCGAGCGCGGCATATGGGTCGTCTGCCCGTCCGGTCGACTGCAGGACGATCCCCGACGGAAGGTGAACATTGCAATCAACCTCCACAAACGGACCTTCCTGCGAGACGAATACATTTGCCTCTCCCGGGCGGCTGAAATATTTGGAAATCGTCGCCTCGAGGCCCGTTTCGATCCGCCCTCGCAGCGCTTCACCGAGGTTCATATGCTTGCCGGTGATCTGAATCTGCATGCGCGTCTCCTTTTGCCCGTGGCCTTGAAGCCACATTATTGCATGAACTATGCCTCAGGAGCAGGTCACTGGCGACTCCCCATCGGGCGCAGATCCAGCATCTGTCTGAATCCTAATGTGTTACCCCGCCGGGCGCCCGTAAGGGCTTTCCCGAACGCGGTACCGGACCTCAGCGGCTGGCGGCCCGCTTAGCATAGCCATGCTTCTTCAGAAGGCCGCGCAGCTGGTGATAAGTGAGGCCGAGGCTGTCTGCTGCCCTGCCCTGATGCCCGCCGGCGCGGGCGAGCGCATCGTCGAGCAGCTGCATCTCAAACAGCCGCACGGCATCCTCGAATCCTTTCAATGGCTGGGAAGGCCGATCGGCGGGCTTCAACGGCGATGGTGACGGGGCCGCAGGCGTTGGCACCGATCTTTCCGGCGCCGCTGTCGCCGTGGCAGATGGGGTGGGCCGCCACGGCGATACGAAGGGATCCAGCGCTGAGGGCTCGAAGCGGACGGGTTCGTAGGGCGCGCTGATCAGGGCGCGGTGAGCGAGGCGCTCCGCAAAATTGCGCAGCTCGCGCACATTGCCGGGCCAGTGATGCGCCTCGATGGCCTCGATGGCGGAATGGGAGAATCCCGGGAAATCCTGCGCCATCTCGACCGCCATGCGGCGCGCGAAGAACTGCGCCAGCAGCGTCTTGTCGCCGCGCCGGACCCGGAGCGGTGGCAGGGTGATCACATCAAAGGACAAGCGGTCGAGCAGATCCCAGCGGAACTTCCCGGCATCGGCCATGGACGGGAGGTCGCCATTTGTCGCGGCCACAATGCGCACATTCGCAGTGAGCACTTTCGACCCGCCGACGCGCTGGAATTCCCCATACTCCACGATGCGCAGCAGTTTTTCCTGCACCTGCTGAGAGGCGGTGGCGATCTCGTCGAGAAAGATCGTGCCACCATCGGCAAGTTCGAACCGGCCCCGGCGCATCTCCGTTGCGCCGGTGAAGGACCCGCGCTCGTGGCCGAACAGTTCTGAATCGAGCAACGTCTCTGACAAGGCGGCACAATTGACCTTCACGAAAGGGCCCTCCCAGCGCTTCGACAGGAAGTGCAACCGCTCGCCCACCAGCTCTTTGCCGGTGCCGCGTTCGCCGATCACGAGGACCGGCCGGTCGAGCGGTGCGAGCCGGCTTGCCTGCTCCAGGGCACTAAGCCAGGCGGGAGATTCGCCTATGAGGTGGGTCGTCCGCTCGTCCATTTCGTTTCTTTAGCCAATCTTTCTGATGAAATCGACCTATTACTTGGTTTTTCTCGCCGTTTTCTCTGAACTTGCGGTACCTGAAATATTTTTTTCCTGTTATTTTTCAACGCTCTAAAGAATTAATTTCGGGTTGGCACGGCACTTGAAATCATTGTTGGCATCAGGCGACGGGCGTTGCCACTCAACAGGATGAAGGAAGCAGACGAAAATGAGCTACCAGGATGACAATTACACACCCCGCTCCGAGGCCGGCCGTTTCGGCCGCTGGCTCTCCACCCGGCGCGCGGAGACGTGGATGTTCTTCGCCGCAGGCGTGATCCTCGGCGGCA
>CAYPDA010000014.1:0-38520 GCA_964409375.1 uncultured Hyphomonas sp. | reverse complement strand
CTAGCCGGCACACTCCCGCCTTTGGCCGGCCGAGCGCAGCTGCACGTCCCGATGGCGATGCTTGACCAGGATGTCAGCCTGCTTGACGCGTCCGCGACCATTCTTCGCAATTTCCAGCGGATCGATCCGTCAGCGGATGACAATGCCTGCCACGCGGCGCTGGCGCGCTTCCGGTTCTGGGCGGACGTTGCGCTTCAGACCGTGGCCACCCTCAGCGGCGGTGAGCGGCTGCGCGCGGGCCTAGCTGTCGTTCTTTGCGCCGCCGCCCCGCTGCAGTTCCTGATCCTGGATGAGCCGACCAACCATCTCGACATCGCCTCGCTGGAAATAGTCGAGGCGGGGCTGCGGGCCTATGACGGCGCGCTCCTCATCGTCAGCCATGATGAGGCGTTCCTCGACCGGATCGGCATTACGGGCCGCATCGGTCTCAGATCAGGTCGGAGAATCGCAGGCTGAGAACGCCCTTGGTGCCGACAATCAGATAGACATGGACCATAATGTCGAAAGGCTGCTGCACGTCCATCAACCCCCGCATAGTGCCGATATCGGACCGCGAGCAAGCGGCTGCGAAGCCGGTCGCGGTAGCCTCGCCCAGGGGGAGGCGGTGTCTCCATCACGCGCTTTCAAGTAGGGCAAGGATGGCCGGCAGGCGAGGGGAAAACGGCGAGGCCAGCGCGGCCTCAGGCGTTTCCCGCATCCGATTGCAGGCGCGAGAGATCGACGCCCATGCGCGTGATGGCGTGGCGCCATTTGTGTTCATACGCACCGCCAAAGACGAGGTCGGCATCCGGCGAACCGACCAGCCAGGCATTCTGGGCGAGTTCCTGCTCAAGCTGCCCGGCGCCCCAGCCCGCATAGCCTAGCGCCATGACGAATTTGCGCGGCGGGGCGGCCGAGGCGATGGCGGCAAGAATTTCGCGGGTCGCGGTCATGCACAGCTCGTCGTCGACTTCCATAGTCGCGCCGTCGCAGATTACATCATCCGTGTGGAGAACAAACCCGCGTTCTGTGGCGACCGGGCCGCCCTCCAGGATGGTCACGCCGTCGAGCTCCGCTTCCTGAGGGATGTCCATCTGGTCGATGATGGTCTGCAGGTCTATACCTTCCATCGGGCGGTTGACGACGAGGCCCATAGCGAAGTCCGGCGAGTGCGCACAGATCAGGATAACGCTGCGGTCGAACCGCGTGTCGCCGATGCCGGGCATGGCAATCAGCAGCTTGCCGGTGAGGTCTGTTTCCATCTGCATGGTTTGGGCTCCCGAACACCAAGGCTGGGACACTGTGGCGGGTTTGGCAAGTCCTAGTTCGGGCAAGAACGCGCACAATCAGCGAGGTGGACGCGCACCTCCGCCGGGCTGCCGCCTCGAACACCCATTGCGGCCCGGTTGAACCGGGCCTATCTGATCGGTCCAGAAGAAAGAGAGAGACCTGCCATGTCGATCAAAGTCGGTGACAAGCTGCCCGAAGCCACATTCATGGAAATGACCGAGGACGGCCCGAAGCCCGTCAGTTCGGCCGATGTGTTCGGCGGCAAGACGGTGGCGCTGTTCGCCGTGCCCGGCGCCTACACGCCGACCTGTTCGGCCCGCCACCTTCCAGGATTTTCCGACAAGGCCGGCGACCTTAAGGCCAAGGGCATAGATGACATCGTGTGCACCTCGGTGAATGATGTGTTCGTCATGGGCGCCTGGGGCAAATCGACTGGCACCAGCGAGAATGTCAGGATGCTGGCAGATGGAAATGGCGCTTTTGCTCAGGCCATCGGCCTAGAACTGGACGGCACTGGCTTCGGTATGGGCAAGCGCTCGCAGCGCTATTCCATGCTGGTCAAGGACGGTGTCGTGAAGGAGCTGAATGTCGAGCAGGGCGGCGAGTTCAAGGTTTCCAGCGCGGACTACCTGCTGGGCCAGCTTTAGGCCCTGTTAACTGACTTTAACCGATTACGCCGATAGTCGGCCTGCTCCGGGAAGGGCAGGCCGGCTTTCGTTGTGTCTTTATTGAAAAACGGAAAATCCCTCCCCAGTTCTATTTTGTGCTCATCATGGAGAGGGACCCATGGATATCATTCTTTCGGTACTGCTGCTGATCGTTGTCGTCGGGCTGATTCTTGTCTTTTCGGCTTTCAAGTTCGTACCCCAGGGTTATAACTGGACCGTAGAGCGGTTCGGCCGCTACACCCGGACGCTGACACCCGGCATGTCAGTCATCACGCCGTTCATCGAACGCGTCGGCCACCGTATGAACATGATGGAAACCGTGCTGGATGTGCCGCAGCAGGAGGTGATCACGCGCGACAACGCCATGGTGTCCTGCGACGCCATCGTGTTCATCCAGGTGATCGATGCTGTCGCAGCGGCCTATGAGGTCAACAATCTGACCCATGCCATCAGCAACCTGTCGATGACCAATATCCGGACAGTCGTCGGCTCGATGGACCTTGATGAGGTTCTCTCTAACCGCGACGAGATCAACGTCCGCCTGCTCGGCACTATTGATGCGGCGACCAATCCCTGGGGCGTGAAGGTCACGCGGATCGAGATCAAGGATCTCACTCCGCCCATGGAGATCACCGAGGCGATGGCCCGTCAGATGAAGGCCGAACGCTTCCGGCGCGCCGAAGTCCTGACTGCGGAAGGCGACAAACAATCCGCCATCCTGCGGGCCGAAGGCATGAAGCAGGCCGCCATCCTGGAGGCCGAGGGCCGCAAGGAAGCCGCCTTCCGCGACGCCGAAGCCCGCGAGCGCGAAGCCGAGGCAGAAGCCAAGGCGACCGCCATGGTCTCCGAAGCTATTGCGCGCGGCGATGTGAACGCCATCAACTACTTCCTCGGCCAGGCCTATGTCGCGGCCTTTGAAAAGCTCGCAACGTCCAGCCAGCAGCGTACAGTGATCATTCCGGCCGAGTTCTCGTCCATCATCGGCACGATCGAGGGTATTCGCGGCCTGACCGATGCTGCACAGGCCAGCGCTGCCGCATCCCGCTCACCCGGCGCCGTCCCGCCAACCCGCCGCGGCGATACCTGACCATTTGCGGATCCCGCCAAGGAGGGCGACATCATGGAATTCCTGCTGAATGAGCTGACCTGGTGGCATTGGGTGGCGCTGGCGCTGCTCCTGTTCGGTCTCGAGATGCTGACCGGCACCTTCGATCTCCTGATGATTTTCATCGCGGCGCTCGTCACCGCCCTGTTTGCCGGCTTCGCACCGGACAGCATGGCGGGCTGGGAGGGACAGCTGGTCGTGTTTGGCGCGGCCTCGGCGGTGCTGGTTGCCGGCGGGCGGATCTTCTTCTCGGGCGCGCGCCGCCAGCCAGCCGAGCATCCGACGCTGAACAAGCGGATGGCCGGCCTGGTCGGCCAGCGGGGCGAGGCCACGAAGGATTTCACCTCCGGCAATGGCCAGGTGCGGATCGGCGATACGGTCTGGGGCGCCGAGGCGGCGGAGGGCGAAGGCGTTATTCACGCCGGGGACGCGATTGTCGTGGAGACGACGCGGTCGAACAGTGCGGTTGTGCGGAAGGCTTAAGCGGCTGGCTGTTTACGGCCCACGCCTGCGCGGGGGTGAGCGGACCGGGTTGGATCAGATATCCAGCTCTTCTACGAACGCGGCATTTTCCTGGATGTAGCGGAAGCGAAGTTCCGCCTTCTTGCCCATCAGGGTGTTAATCAGGTCGGCGGGCCTAATCTCGGTCAACTCGTCCGTGGTCGCCGGCAAGGTGACCCGCGCAAGCGTGCGACTGGCGGGATTCATCGTGGTTTCTTTGAGCTGCGCCGGGTTCATCTCGCCGAGGCCCTTGAAGCGGGTCATGTCGACCTTCTGGTTGCCCTTGAAATGTTCCTTCATGATCCGCGCGCGGTCGGTGTCGTCCATAGCGTAACGGATGTTGCCCTTGTTCGACAGCTTGTAGAGGGGCGGCAGGGCCAGGAAGAGGCGCCCGCTTTCGATCAGGCCGGGCGTCAGCCGATAGAAAAAAGTGATCAGCAGCGCAGCGATGTGCGCGCCGTCCACGTCCGCATCGGTCATGATGATAATGCGCTCATAACGCAGATCATCGATGTTGAATTTGCGGCCCAGATCGGTACCGAGGGCGAGAGAGAGGTCTGCCAGCTCCTGGTTGCCCATCAGCTTGTCGTCGGAGGCGCTCTCGACGTTCAGGATCTTGCCGCGCAGGGGGAGGATCGCCTGTGTCTCGCGGTTGCGGGCCTGCTTGGCCGAACCGCCGGCCGAGTCGCCCTCGACCAGGAACAGCTCTGTGCCCTCAGGTCCCTTTGCCGAACAGTCCGCCAGCTTGCCGGGCAGGCGGAGTTTCTTGGTGGCGGACTTGCGGCTGATCTCCTTCGCCTTGCGACGCTTCGCGCGTTCGTCCGCCCGGTCGATAGCCCAGCTCAGAAGCTTGTTTGATTCCTTCGGCGAGGCCGCGAGCCAGTGATCGAAATGGTCGCGCACAGCATTCTCAACGAGGCGGAAGGCATGGGCTGAGGACAGCTTGTCCTTGGTCTGACCAACGAATTCAGGACCCCGGATGAACACCGAGAGGAGCAGGCCGGCATGGCCCATCACGTCCTCGGCGGTCACTTCCGCGGCTTTCTTAGCCCCGGTGAGTTCACCGAAATTGCGGATACCCTTGGTGATGGCCGTGCGCAAGCCCGCCTCGTGGGTGCCGCCCTCGGGCGTTGGGATGGTGTTGCAATAGGAGCGGGCAAAGCCGTCTGCCTCGCCAAAACCGGACTGGGTCCAGGCGATCGCCCACTCGACCTTCCCGTCAACGCCCATATCAACGAGGCCCGTGAAAGGGGCCTCGGTGATGGTGGACTTGTCGCCAAAGACCTCAGAGAGCTGGTCAGCGAGGCCGTTGGGGTAAGAAAGGACTGCCTCGGCCGGGATCTTGGAGTCTTCGGGAAGAAGCGACGGATCGCAGGACCAACGCACTTCGACGCCGCGAAAGAGGTAAGCCTTCGACCGCGCCATCTGGAAAAGTCGCGCCGGGCGCCAGCGCAGTTTGTCGCCAAAGATCTGGTGGTCCGGCTTGAAGCGGACGGAAGTGCCCCGCCGGTTTGGCGCTGCGCCGACCTTCTGCAGCTTGCCGAGCGGCACGCCGCGCGAGAAATCCTGCCTGTACAGCGTTCGGTCGCGGGCGACTTCGACCTCGACCAGCTCCGACAGCGCATTGACGACTGAGATGCCGACCCCGTGCAGGCCGCCGGCCGTGGAATAGGCCGAGTCGGAGAATTTGCCGCCAGAATGCAGCGTCGTCATGATGACTTCGAGCGCTGATTTCCTGGGGAATTTCGGGTGCGGGTCGATGGGGATGCCGCGGCCATTGTCGGTGACAGTCAAGAACCCATCGGCATCAAGGCGGATCTCGATCCGGTTGGCAAAGCCGGCAACCGCTTCATCCATGGAATTGTCGAGCACTTCAGCAAACAGGTGGTGCCAGGCGCGTTCATCGGTGCCGCCGATATACATGCCGGGGCGCTTGCGGACGGGCTCAAGGCCTTCGAGCACCTCGATATCCTTGGCGGAATAGCCCGAAATACCAGACAGCAGGTCGTCCTGTTTCATCTGCCGCGCTGAGGACATGGGACTGCTTCTCCGTCACTGAAAGCCGGCGAGTCCCGGCAGAACGCTGTGGCAGATAGGAAGACAAAGCCCTTAACGGTGCATTAACCTTAGGCCTTCTGCCAGAGGCTCACATCTGGCGGGGTTTGGCGGCCGGAGCAAGGGGGCCGCTGAGATGACTGTTCTCGCCGCAACCGCTGACCGAAACACGCGCAACACTGGCCTTATCTGCGGGCGGCCCACATATACACAGCAATGTTGCGCAGCGGGTCGCTTGAAGCCTCGGGACAAGGGTTCCACATCCGTCTGGTCGCCCGATAAATGCCCAATTCGGCAGGAAGGGTATATGTAAAGGGTTGCCGCTCAGCGGGGCCCGAATCACCAAGGAGGCACTTCAGATGCCAAAGACCAGGACAGTACCGGTGTTGCCGCTGCGGGACATCGTTGTGTTTCCGGACATGGTCGCGCCGCTCTTTGTCGGCCGCGACAAGTCGGTCCGGGCCCTCGAGATGATCGAGGAGTCCGAAAATGAGATCATGCTGGTCGCCCAGAAGGATGCTGCGGTAGATAACCCGGTCTCTTCCGATATGCACACGACCGGCACGCTCGCGACGATCCTGCAGCTACTCAAGCTCCCCGACGGGACCGTGAAGGTCCTGGTTGAAGGCCGCGCCCGCGCGCGCCTCGTTCAGCTGCATGACCGGGCAGAGTATTTCGAAGCCGAGGTCGAGGTCATCCCTGAGGCAGAGCTCGTCGGCGCCGATGTCGAAGCGCTGATGCGCGCCGTGCAGGAACAGTTCGAGAGCTATGTGAAGCTCAACCGCAAGATCCCGCCCGAGGCTGTCACCACGATCAGCCAGCTGACAGATCCCGGCCGCCTCGCGGACCAGGTTGCCTCCAACCTGTCGGTCAAGCTTTCCGAGAAGCAGGACCTCCTCGAAATGCCGGACGTCAAGGACCGGCTGGAGAAGGTGTTCGCCCTGATGGAAGGCGAGATGGGCATGCTCCAGATGGAGCGGAAGATAAAGAACCGCGTCAAACGCCAGATGGAGAAGACGCAGCGCGAGTATTATCTCAACGAGCAGATGAAGGCGATCCAGCGCGAGCTAGGCGAGCAGGGCGAGGGCGGCGAACGCGACGAACTGGCTGAGCTTGACCAGAAGATCGCCGATACCCCGCTGAGCCAGGAGGCCCGCTCCAAGGCCGAGGCGGAGATGAAAAAGCTGCGTCAGATGTCGCCGATGTCGGCGGAATCAACTGTCGTGCGCAATTATCTCGACTGGATCCTGTCGCTGCCCTGGGGCAAGCGCAAGGATATTGAGACCGACCTTCTCAAAGCCGAAAAACAGCTCGATGACGACCATTACGGGCTGGAGAAGGTCAAGGAACGAATTATCGAATATCTGGCCGTGCAGAAACGGACCGGCCGTCTCAAGGGCCCGATCCTCTGCCTCGTCGGCCCGCCGGGCGTGGGCAAAACCTCGCTCGGCCGCTCGATCGCCGAAGCCACCGGCCGGGACTTTGTGCGTGTGTCGCTTGGCGGGGTGCGCGACGAGAGCGAGATCCGCGGCCACCGGCGCACCTATATCGGCTCCATGCCGGGGCGGGTGATCCAAAGCCTCAAGAAGGTGAAGTCGGGCAATCCGCTTTTCCTCCTCGACGAAATCGACAAGATGGGCATGGACCATCGCGGCGACCCCGCTTCGGCCCTGCTCGAAGTGCTTGATCCCGAACAGAACGGAACGTTCAACGACCATTATCTGGAGGTCGATTATGACCTGTCGGATGTGATGTTCGTGACCACCGCGAACTCGCTCAACATGCCGCAGCCGCTGCTGGACAGGATGGAGATCATCCGGATCGCGGGGTACACGGAGGATGAGAAGCTCGAGATCACCAAGCGCCACCTGATTCCCCAGGTTCGCGGCGATCACGGGCTCAAGGAAGGCGAATGGATCGTTACCGATGACGCTATCCGCGATCTCATCCGCTATTACGCCCGCGAAGCCGGCGTCCGGAACCTCAAACGCGAGATTGCGCGTCTCGCCCGAAAGGCAGTGCGTATTCTCGCCGTCGAAGAGGGCGGCTCGCTGACCATCAACTCGGAAAATCTCGCCGAGTATGCCGGTGTGCGCAAGTACCGGTATGGCCTCGCAGACGACACCGACCAGGTCGGCGCGGTCACCGGCCTTGCCTGGACCGAAGTCGGCGGTGACCTCCTCACCATCGAGGCCGTCAAGATGCCCGGACGCGGCAACATGAAGGTCACGGGCAATCTGCGCGATGTCATGAAGGAATCAATCCAGGCGGCCAGCTCGCTCGTCCAGTCCCGCTCTGTCGCGATGGGTATCCGGCCGACCGTCTTCAACACGACCGACATCCACGTCCATGTGCCAGATGGCGCAACGCCGAAGGACGGCCCGTCCGCCGGTGCCGCCATGACCACGGCAATCGTCTCGCTGCTGACTGGCATTCCGGTGAACCGCGAAGTGGCGATGACCGGCGAGATTTCGCTGCGTGGCCGGGTGCTCCCGATCGGCGGACTGAAGGAAAAGCTGCTCGCGGCGCTCCGCGGCGGTCTCAAGACCGTGCTGATCCCCGCGGAGAACGAGAAGGATCTCGAGGAGATTCCGGACACCGTTAAGACCGGCCTCCGGATCATCCCGGTGTCGGACATCGAGGAGGTCCTGAAACTCGCGCTCACCGCGCCGCTGACCCCGATCGAATGGTCGGAGGCGGATGAAGCCGCCCTGCAGGCCAGCCTGTCAGGCCGCAGCCGGCAGGCAGATGATCCCGGCACAATCCGCGCGCACTGACGGGCAGCCAATGCGAAACCAGAAAGCCCCCTCGGTGAGGGGGCTTTTTCGTTGTATCTCACGGCCGGGTTGCCTGCGCGCAGCAAACCGCTCTTGCGCCTGCGCCATCCACCCGGCTATGACGCGTTTCGGAAGGGCGATTAGCTCAGTTGGTAGAGCGCCTGCTTTACACGCAGGATGTCAGCGGTTCGAGCCCGTTATCGCCCACCATACTCCCTTGTTTTTCATGCGGCCTGTTATGGCCCTATTTCTGTCGCGAAGTTGACGCAGGCAGGCCGTTTCGGGGGTTATAAACGTTGAAAGATGCCGCCCTGGGGCGGCCGATGAATCAGAGGAGACGTTGGGATGACCCGCAAATGGATGATCCTGGCCTGCGCAGCCCCGATCGGGCTCGCTGCCTGTACGATGCCGAACACGGCGACCGGCCCGGCCAGCCTCGTTGAGGCGCCGCCCGCGAGTGCGGCGCCGCTGCTGCTCAACTCCGAGATCACCTGCAGCGGCAAGACCGCCGAGATCGGGGTGCTGAACGACCGGAACATCCTGCGCGTCGATGGGCGCGATTATGTGCTCGAGCCGGTTGTGGCGGCGTCCGGCGCCAAGCACGCCTGGTCAGGTGAACCTGAAACGTCTTTCTGGAGTAAAGGCGAGGGCGGCCTGTTGATGCTGGGCGGGGTAGAGTATCCCGACTGTGAGCGGACGGGCGGATACGGCGACGCTGAACCGTCGACCCCGTTGGCGCCCGCATCCGGAGTTTGGCGCGCGCGGGGTAATGAACCCGGCTGGGTGCTGACGCGCGACGGCGAGACGATGTCTCTGAACTACGATTACGGCGCCGGCACCTATTCCGCGCCCGAACCCGCGCCGGCGGCTGTCAGCGGCGGCCAGCGATGGATCGATGCCGAAGGCAAGCTGTCGGTCACCTCGCTGGACACGGTCTGCGCCGACAACATGACCGGGATGCCGCATCCGTCCACCGTGACGGTCAAGTATGGTGACCGAGTATTCCAGGGCTGCGGCGGCGAGCCAGTCTCGCTATTGGCGGGCGACGAATGGATGGTCGAGGAGATCAACCAGGCCGCCCCTGTTGAGGGCTCAACGGTTACGCTCAGCTTCGATGCCGAAACCGGCCGTGCCGGAGGGCGGGGCGGCTGCAATTCCTATGGCACGTCGTTCGCCCTGAGCGGCGAGGGCCTGACCTTCGGGCCCGTGATGTCCACCCAGATGGCGTGTGCGGATCCACTCATGCGGCAGGAGAACGCGCTGCATGAGGCGCTCGGCGCCGTCACGGGTTTCGAGATGACGGATGATGGCGCGCTTATGCTGACCGCCGGTGAACGCGGCCAGATCAAGGCGCGCCGCTAGACGTTGGCTCTTGCCCCGCCGGAACCATTGACGCCCGCGCCTGGCCTGCCGCACTCTACGATCAAAACAAACGCATCAGGGAGGCGGCTGAACCATGGGCATAGGCGCCAATAAGGCATCGACGCGGATCGCCATTCTCGGCGCAGGCATGAGCGGGCTCGGCGTGGCGGCCAAGCTCAAGCAAGCCGGCTATCAGGCAATCACGCTGTTCGAGAAATCTAGCGGCGTGGGCGGCACCTGGCGCGACAATACCTATCCGGGATGCGGCTGCGATGTGCCGAGCCATCTCTATTCCTATTCCTTCGAGCTCAATCCGGACTGGGACCATAAATGGTCTCTCCAGCCGCAGATCCTGAAATATTTCGAGGACTTCGCCGACAAGTATGATCTGCGCCGGCACTGCCGTTTCAATACCGAGATCACCGACTGCTGCTGGAGCGATATCGACAATGTCTGGATGCTGAAGGACCGGGCTGGAGGCCAGCACACCGCCGATGTGCTCGTCTCCGGGCTCGGCCAACTCAACATTCCGTACACGCCGGACTTTCCGGGCAAGGATAAATTCAGGGGCGCGGCCTTTCATTCGGCCCGCTGGGAACACGCTGTTGATCTCAAGGGTAAGACTGTCGCAGTTATCGGAAATGGGCCAAGCGCAGTGCAGTTCGTGCCGGAGATCCAGAAGGTCGTGGGCAAGCTGCTCAACTTCCAGCGCTCACCCGCCTGGTGCCGCCCGCGCGGACAGCGCACCTATACCGACGCCGACAAGCGCAGCTTCCGCAGCCAGCCCTGGCGGATGAACTGGTATCGCTGGCGGATCCGCGCCTACGCAGACTTCGGCTTCGGCGCCTTCCTGATCAAGTCGCCGATCGGGATGTCGGACGCGATGCGGAAGATGTGCCAGGATCACCTGGAGGACCAGGTGAAGGACCCGGCGCTGCGCGCGAAGTTGCAGCCGGATTTCGACCCAGGCTGCAAGCGAATCCTGATTTCGGACGATTATTATCCGGCACTCTGCGAGCCGAATGTCGAAGTGCTGCGCCAGGGCATTACCGAAGTCACCGAGGACGGCGTCATCAGCGAGGACGGCCAGGCTTATCCCTGCGATGTCATCATCTGGGCGACAGGCTTCAATGCTACCGACTTCCTGACCCCGATGGAAGTCCATGGCCGGAACGGGCTTAGCCTGAATGAGGCCTGGCTCGACGGGGCGGAGGCTTTCAAGGGCGTCGCCGTTGCGGGCTTCCCGAACTGCTTCCTGCTGTACGGGCCGAACACTAATCTCGGCCACAACTCGATCATCCTGATGGTTGAGCACCAGATCAACTATGTCATCCAGTGCATCGACCGGATCGCCGGGGCGAGGGTCGCGGCCATTGATGTTACGCCGCAGGCGATGAAAGCGTACAATGTCCGCGTCCAGTCGGAAATCGCCAAGACCGTCTGGGCCGCCAATTGCAAAAGCTGGTACAAGAACGACGCCGGCAGGATCACCAACAACTGGTATGGCCGCACCACTGACTACAAGAAGGAAATCGCTGCGCCGGACTGGGCGGATTTCGAAGTCATCGATCACTGACGGGCAGGGGGCGCCCGTCAGGGCCACTTCACCACAGGCGGCATGGACGAAAGGATGCTCTCGATATTGCCGCCGGTCTTGAGCCCAAAGGTCGTGCCCCGGTCATAGAGCAGATTGTATTCGACATACCGCCCGCGCTGCACGAGCTGCGCTTCACGCTCTTCTGCGCTCCAGGGCTCGATCATGCGCCGGCGTACGAGGGCGGGGTAGACATCCGCGAACTGGCGGCCGACTTCCTGGGTGAAGGCAAAGTCGGCGTCCCAGTCGCCGGTATTGAACCGGTCATAGAAGATGCCGCCGGTGCCGCGCGGCTCATCCCGGTGGGCGAGGTGGAAATAGGTGTCGCAATAGGCCTTCATATGTGCATAGTCCGCGCCAGGATGGGTGTCGCAAGCCGCTTCCATGGCGGCATGGAAGTCGATCGTATCCGGGAAATCCTGCTGGCGCTGATAGTCGAGCAGGGGGTTTAGATCCCCGCCGCCGCCGAACCACGCCTCGCTCGTTACCAGCATCCGAGTGTTCATATGGGCCGCAGGCACGCGCGGATTGAGCGGATGGGCAATCAGCGAGACCCCGCTTGCCCAGAACTGCCCGCCGGACTGGTCGGCGCCGGGGATCTGCGCGGCAAATGCCTCTGAAAACGTACCGTGAACCTCGGAGAAGTGTACCCCGACCTTTTCGAACACCTTGCCGCGCATCAGGCCCATCCGACCCCCGCCGAGGTCTTCGCTGTCATCGCCGCGGCGCCACTCCTTGAGCTTGAATCGCCCCGCCTCGCCCTTGTACAAGGGCGGCGCGGCGGCACTTTCGATGGCCTCGAACCGGGCGATGATGTCGGACTGCAGCGACCTGAACCAGGCGCTGGCGGTGGATTTGCGGGTTTCGAGCGCGCTGCTCAGAGTCTCTTGCGTCATAGCTGCAGTGATGCGCTGCGCGCCTTTGCCTCGCAAGTCCCCTGTTGTCACAGGCATGGAACGACGCTAACGCCCCAGCCGGAATAAGGGGGTTGGCCGTGCAGAAATGCCGCGCCCGCGCCCACTTGCCGCAATGTGCGGATCGCACAGCTTTAGTACAGACGGCAAAGAACCCGTTACGCCTTTAGGGATGGACAGACACGTGACCACAGAGACGGCCAAGCCCCACGACGAGACGGTCGACGACGACCGCCGCAACTTCATTCACATCGCGACCGGCGCTTTCGCCGCCGGCGGCACGGCTCTGTTCGCCTGGACCCTTGTGGATCAGTGGAACCCGGCAGCGGATACCCGCGCGGCCTCCTCGCTGGACGTTGATGTGTCGAAAGTACCGCTCGGCGGCGAGATCCGCATCCTGATCGGCGGCAAGCCCTTCTTCGTGCGCCACCGCACGGCAACGGAAATATCTGCGGCCGAATCGGTGAACATGGCCCTCTTGCCAGACCCCGAAACAGATGCAGACCGGATCCGCCCGAAGGCGGACGGTTCTGTCAACAAGGCCATCCTCGTGACGTCCGGCGCCTGCACTCACCTTGGCTGCGTGCCCGTTGGTCCGGCTCAGGGCAATACGGGTGACTATGGCGGCTGGTATTGCCCCTGCCACGGCTCGCACTACGACACGTCCGGCCGGATCCGCAAAGGTCCCGCGCCGACGAACCTTCCTGTTCCCAATTATCGCTGGGTCTCCGACTCGGTCATCAACATCTCCCTCTGAGAAGGACATCTTTAGATGAGCGGACATGAATCGTCTTACAAGCCTAACTCAGCCTTTGAGCGCTGGCTCGACACGCGCCTGCCGATTGTCCGGTTTGCGCATGATACGGCAATCTCGTTCCCGACGCCGAAGAACCTGAACTACTGGTACGTGTTCGGCGGTATCCTCGCGGTCTGCCTCGCGATCCAGATCCTCACCGGTGTGATCCTCGCGATGCATTATGAGGCCAGCGTCGACGGCGCCTTCGCCTCGGTCGAGCGGATCATGCGCGATGTGCCGTTCGGCTGGCTGCTGCGCTACATCCACTCCAACGGCGCCTCGATGTTCTTCCTTGCCGTCTACATCCACATGTTCCGCGGGCTCTATTACGGCTCCTACAAAGCGCCGCGTGAAGTGCTGTGGATCCTCGGCTGCGTCATCTACCTCCTGATGATGGCGACCGCCTTCCTTGGATACATGCTGCCCTGGGGGCAGATGTCCTATCATGGTGCAAACGTCATTACCGGTCTCTTCGGCGCGATCCCGCTGGTCGGCGAGAGCCTGCAGACCTGGATCCTCGGCGGGCCGTCGATCGGCAACCAGACGCTCCAGCGCTTTTTCTCGCTGCACTATCTGCTGCCGTTCATGATCGCGGGCGTCGTGATCCTGCACGTCTGGGCGCTGCACGTGCCAGGCAACAACAACCCGACCGGCGTGGAAGTTCAGGATGTCGAGAAGGACACTGTGCCTTTCCACCCGTACTACACGGTGAAGGATGCCTTCGCGATTGTTCTGTTCCTCATCATGTTCGCGGCGTTCGTGTTCTACGCGCCTGACGTGCTGGGCCATGCCGACAACTATATTGAGGCCAACCCGCTGGTGACGCCTGCCCACATCGTGCCGGAATGGTATTTATTGCCCTTCTACGCCATCCTGCGCGCCATCACCTTCGACCTTGGCCCGATCGACGCGAAACTCCTCGGTGTGATCTTCATGTTCGCCTCGATCGCCGTCCTGTTCGTGCTGCCCTGGCTCGACACGTCGAAAGTCAAATCGATGCGCTACCGCCCGGTCGCCCGTCAATTCTTCTTCGGCTTCGTCGTGGTCTGCCTGTTGCTCGGCTGGTGCGGCGCGGCAAACCCCGACGATCCGGTCATCCCGGCCCTGCAAGGCCAGCCGAGCCTCGTTGTGAGCTACACCGCCGACGGCGCAGTCGCGAGTAGCACCTATCGCGGTGGTCCGGAAGCGTTTCAGGCAGCCCAGGACTACATGGCCAGCCTGCCGGAAAGTGCGAATGCGAGCCTGTCGGCCGTCCCGGCGCCGAGCTTTCTGTTCCGCCACTTCTCGCTGTTGCTCACCTTCCTGTACTTCGGTTATTTCGGGGCCCTGTTCTTCATCGGCCTCAGCGAGAAGCCGAAGCAGCCGCCGGAATCCATCCATAAATCCGTGCTGAAGCGGCAGCCTGCCGCGACTGGCACCGCCGTTCCGGCCGAGTAGAAGCAACCCTGGGGAATTTGTGACCATGAAAACGCTCCGTATCCTCACGGCCAGCCTCGCCGGCCTCGCCTTTGCGGGCCTTGCGCATGCAGCGGGCGGCGCCAAGCACGCCCACGGTCCGGAGGGCGGCTGGCCGTTCGAAGGCTTCACCGGCCAGTATGACCAGGCCTCCGTCCAGCGCGGTTATCAGGTTTACAAACAGGTCTGCTCCAGCTGTCACGGCATGAAGCTGCTCAGCTACAGGAACCTCGGCGAGAAGGGTGGCCCGTTCTACGATCCGGCCTACCCGAACGCCAATGACAATCCATATGTCCGCGCGCTCGCCGCCGAGAACGAGATCCTCGATCCAGTGCCGAACGACATGGGCGAGTTCGATTTCCGCCCGGCGACGCCTGCCGATGCATTCCGTTCGCCCTTCGCCAATGACGCGGCTGCCCGCGCAGCCAATGGCGGCGCCGTGCCGCCGGATCTTTCGGTGATCACCAAGGCCCGTCATGGCGGCGCCAGCTACATCTACAATCTGATGCTAGGGTATCCGGACTTCGATCTGTACGAAGACCGGATCACCGAACGCGGCGGCGAGACGATCTACGAGACGCTCATCGACCTCTCCAAGTTCGAGAAGCTCGGCGATTACCGGCCGGAGACGGGCCCTGCCTACATCCTCCAGCCGACCGGGCAGTACTATAATCCCTACATGCCGGGCGACATTACTGCGAACTTCGAAGGCGACCCGCGCCACACCCCACCAGGCGGCTTCCTTGCCATGGCCCCGCAACTAACGCCGGGCCGGGTCGAGTACGCCGACGGCACCGAAGCCACGGTCGAACAGATGGCCTATGACGTAGCGCAATTCCTGGCCTGGGCGACGGACCCCAAGCTGGAAGCCCGCAAGGAAGTCGGCCTCGCAACGATGATCTACCTGCTCATCCTCTCGGTGCTGCTATGGTTCTCCTACAAGCGCATCTGGCGCAAGGTTGAACACTAGCGCTGCCCGGACGCACCGTGTGAATTGACAACCCCGCCCTGGACCGCGTCCATGTGAGGGGTTTTCATATGGAGGCATGATTGGCAGGCTGGACACTCGGTATCATTGGCGGCTCAGGCCTTTACGCCATCGACGGACTCGAGGACCGCCGCTCGCTGGAAATCGACACGCCTTGGGGGCGGCCGTCGGAGGCGCTGGTCGAGGGCCGGATCGGAGATGTGCGCCTCGTCTTCCTGCCGCGCCATGGTCAGGGTCACCGTCTGCCGCCGACTGAGGTGCCCTACCGGGCCAATATCGCTGCGCTGAAGATCGCCGGCGTCACCGATGTGCTGTCGATCTCCGCCTGCGGCTCGCTGCAGGAACAATACGCGCCCGGTGAGGTGGTCGCAGCGGACCAGTTCATCGACCGGACCTTCGCCCGTGACAAGAGCTTCTTCGGCGCGGGTCTTGTCGCGCATGTCTCGATGGCAGAGCCCGTCTGCGCGCGGCTTTCAGCGCTGGCAGCGGATGCTGCAGAGGCGGCCGGCGGCAAGGTCCACCGCGGCGGCACCTACCTTGCCATGGAGGGCCCGCAATTCTCGTCCCTCGCCGAAAGCCGCCTCTACCGGCAATGGGGCTGCGATGTGATCGGCATGACCAACATGCCCGAAGCCAAGCTCGCCCGCGAGGCGGAGCTCCCTTACGCAACCCTCGCCATGGTCACAGACTATGATTGCTGGCGCGCCGAGACCGAAGCGGTCAGCGTCTCGAATGTGCTCGAGACGATGGCGCAGAACACAGCACTCGCCCGCCGCGCCGTCGTCCAACTTGCCAGCGCCCTCAACGGTACGCCTCGGACCGCTTCGCTTCAAGGCATCGAGCGCTGCCTTGATTATGCGTTGATCACGGCGCCGGAAGCGCGCGATCCGGATCTGATGAAACGACTGGAGGTGATTGCAGGCCGCGCGCTCGGCGTCTAGAAGTCCTAAGGGTCAGGTTTGTCTGGCGTGCACCCTGCTTGAGACGGCCGGGTTGCAGGGGGAACTCAGAATGAGCGAAGCACAATTTTATACATTTCTGACAGGCGGGCTGGGACTCCTCGTTGCCCTGATGACGCTGGTCGCCTGGAACCTCTGGCATATGCGCGACGAAGCTAAGGCGGGCCGGTTGTCCGCGCTGGAAGGCGTCTCTCACGAAATGCGCATCAATCTCCAGCGAATGGTCGGCGAGCTGATCCAGGTCTCAGAAAACGCCGGTGTCGGACCGGATGTGCTCCTGCCGATCCGCCATCCGCAGCTGGACGGCGTCAACCGCTCCTTGATCCGGGCAAACCGAAATGGCATCGCGGTCGTCGGATCGACCTATCAGGAACTTGAGGCTCGCAAGCTGGGCCTTCGCGCCATTTTGGCCCAGGGCCGCGAACCGGGCAGCGCCCTGGATGACGCGATGGAGGCGGCCGTCAACGGCATCGCGGCGCTCTATATGTGGGAAGTCCATAAGGGTGCCAGGCCCGGAGAGGTCGGCTCCGTTCGCAGCTGGGCAGTCCGCGACTGGATGAAGCAACAGGGGTTCCGCGCTGAGGTCCTCCCAGGCATGCACCTGCGCGATGAAGTGGTCGAGCGACTGCGGATGTACGGCCTGACGCTGACGCCGCGGCCGCTGACACACACCGCATTTGAATATTACAGCATGCAGTATGACCGATATGCCGACCGGCGCGGCCCGCTCGGCCTGCGGCGGCAGCAGGACGAAGAAGAGACCGAACCTGACTCCGAAGTCACCGAAGACGAGACGGAAGCCAAACGCAGGGGCGGCTTCTTGGGGCTCTTCGGCGGCAAGAAGGTAGCCGAGGCCGAGGCTGAAGACGCATACTACGAGGCCGAGCCGCCGCCGGAACCGGGCGAGCCCTTTCAGGAGCCGCCGCCCGCGATCGTTCCCGCCGCGGCTCCGGTGCCGGCAGCATCGCCGCCCGGGCCTCCCGTGACACCAGGGCCGGCGCCTGACACGGACACGCCTGCCGCAGAGAGCGATGTACCGCCCCGCAACACGAACTGAGCCCACCGTCGGCTGGCCCCGCCACGCAAAAAAAAAGCCCCGCCCGGCTTGAACCGGACGGGGCAGGCAGGGGTGAAGTTTCTGCCCTTGGGAGGGGCCGGGATTATGACGCCGGGATCAGCACCGTGTCGATGACATGGATGATGCCATTCGAAGCCCTCACATCGGCGGCAATCACGGTGGCGGTGTCATTAATGCGCACGCCGTCCGTGGCGTCGATGTCGATTGAGCCGTTCAGTGTGTCAGCTGACAGTTCCTGGCCGGCCAGGTCGCCCGATTTAATCTTAGCGCCGGAAATCACGTGATACTGGAGGATACCTGCCAGCTGGTCCTGGTTCTCAGGCAGCAGCAGGGACTCGACGGTGCCGTCCGGTAGTTTTGCGAACGCTTCATCGGTGGGGGCGAACACCGTGAACGGGCCTTCGCCCTTGAGAGCGCCGGCAAGGCCGGCTGCTTCAGCAGCCGCCAGCAGCGTGGTGAAGTTGCCAGCGGCGGCAGCGGTCTCGACAATGTCGGTTGTCACCGCGGCGTATTCGCCGGACGTGTATTCAGCCTTGTCTTTCTTCGCGGCGTCGCCGTGATGGCCCGCCATGGCGGGGAGGGCGACGATGAGTGCAGCGGCGGCTGCGGATGCAAAAATCTTCATGACGAAAGTCCTTCTGTCTGTTGGGCGTCCGGTTTCTCGTTGGGACGCTTTCTATACGCAGCAGGATACAAAATGTTTCTCATTCTTAACAAGGTTTAATGTAATCCCGCGCGGCCCGCGGCGACTGGGTGCATTCCGGCGCCGAACTTCACATGCTTGTCAGAAGTGCTGACTGTCCAAGCCCCCTGACCCTGCGCTATAGGTCGTTTCAGTCATGAGTTTATGGACCACACTTCTGGCAAGCGGACGCCGCCTGTTCGATCCCGGTCCGGAGCCGGAGACGGCTGCGGGCGGCGAGGACAATTGTGCGCCGGATCCAAATGATGTGGGTTTCACAGCCGCCGTTGTCGGCCTCGGTGCAAAGCTGGCCATGGCCGACGGCCACGTCACCGATTCCGAGATCATGGTGTTCTCGCGCGTCTTCCGGTCGCCGCCCGAAGAGATCGACAATGTCCGCCGAGTGTTCAATCTCGCCCGCCAGACGGTCCGGGGCTACGAATCCTACGCCCGGCGGATCGGCCGGCGCTACAGCCACCGGCCCTGCCTGCTTGAGGGCGTCCTTGACGGCTTGTTTCAGATCGCCGGGGCCGACGGCGCCGTGACGGAGCCGGAAATAGCCTATTTGCGAACGGTGTCCGAGGCATTCGGTTTCAGCGAGGCGACCTTCCGGCGGATCCGTGCCAGCCATCTCGGGCCGGACCGGGAAGACCCCTACCATGTCCTCGGCGTCGCGCACGATGCGGACTTCTCGGACATTCGCGTCGCTTATCGCCGCCTGATGGCGGACCACCATCCGGACCGGATCATACAGATGGGCGCGCCTCGCGAGTTCGAGGATACGGCGCACGCTAAGGCCGCCGCGATCACCGCTGCCTACGCCCGGATCAGGGCCGAACGCGGCCTGATGGTGCGACAAGACTGACCATAAGGCCTCCCGGCCCTTATTCTTGCATTTGAGGACATTGACGGCCCGCCTTCATGGCGCCACTTTCGCAAGGCAAGGAGCAAACATGGTCCAGACGCATCCTTCCTCTGCCCCTCACGTCCGCAATCTTGTCGCCATGCTGCGCACGGCCGCGGCGCTTGGTATTCAGGTTGTCATCGGTGCGCTCCTCATCATGGTCGCCGGTATGGCCGCCCTGATGACGGCAATTGCAGGGGTCACACTCGCGGGTGCGGCCCTCGCCATGCGCTTCCTCGCGCCGGCTCGTCCTACCGCGCCTGTTGCGGTGCCGGGAGACAGCGCTGTCACGCTGGAAGCCCGCCGGACGCCGCGCGGCTGGACCGTTGAATAGTCAATTCGGATTGACGCGTGCGCGCGACAACGTTTAACTCTCGCTGCATGACCGGAAGATCCTCATCTGTGACAGACCAGTTTGAACAGGTGATCCTGGTCGATGAAGCAGACCGTGCCACGACGCCGGGGGACAAATGGCAGATCCACCAGGATGGCCTTCTGCACCGCGCCTTTTCGGTTTTCATCTTCAATCTGGCGGGCGATTGCCTGATCCAGAAACGAGCTGCGGGCAAATATCACTCCGCCGGGAAGTGGGCGAACAGCTGCTGCGGTCATCCGAGGCCCGGGGAACCGACAGGGAGGGCCGCCGAGCGGCGCCTCCGGGAAGAAGTCGGCCTCGATGTGCCCCTGACCTTTGGTTTCAAGAGCCGCTATGTCGCCTATCTCGACAATGAAATGATCGAGAACGAGATCCCCCACCTTTATTTCGGCCGCACGGAGCACGTGCCGGTATTGAACCCGGAGGAGGTCGAAGAGATTGCCTGGATTGGCCTGGAAGCCCTCGAGCGCGCCGTCCGTGAGACACCCTCGGACTACGCAGCCTGGTTGATTCACTACATGAATGGGCATGCCGGAGCGCTCCAGACATGGAGAGATCAGGTCTGAATTTTGGCGGCACAAGAACCTTGGCAGCGGACCCAGGTGACCTACCCTCATCATCGTCTGAAAAGTTAAACGGAGGAATGAATGAAAATGATCACGCGTAATCTGATGCTACCCGTTCTGGGCGGGCTTGGATTGATGCTCGCAGCCTGCGGCGGGTCAGACCCCGCGCCTGCAGCGCCCGCTGCACCCCCCCCGGCGGTTGCGCCGGTCGAAGAGGCCGCTCCGGTCGAGGCTGAAACGCCGGCGACGGATACTGCCGGAACGGCACCTGCAGCGACCGAGACCGCAACGACGCCGGCCGCTGCACCTGCCGGTGAGGCGGCGACAGGTTTTGCAGCTTACACAGGTGACGCAACTCGCGGCCGCCGCGTGTTCGCCCAGTGCATGACCTGCCATGCTGTCCAGGAAGGCCGCAACAATGTCGGTCCTTCGATGTATGGCATTGTCGGGCGCGAAGCCGGAACGGTTCCGGGCTTCCGCTATTCCCAGGCCAACCTGGATTCGGACGTGACCTGGACCGAGGAAAACCTGTTCGAATATCTTGAAAATCCCACCCGTTACATTCCGGGCACGATCATGGCCTTCCCGGGCCTTCGCAACCCGCAGGATCGTGCGGACGTGATCGAATACCTCAAGAACCCAGGCTGATCGTCGCCTACAAGGGTGACCTGACGTGAAAAGCCGCCTGACAGACCGTCAGGTGGCTTTTCTTATGGCTCAGCTTGACATAGGCTGGTGTCAAGCTGGATTGATAGAAAGCAGGATGTGACCGTTTATCCCTTTACCGCCATTGTCGGCCAGAGTGCACTCAAGGATGCGCTCCTGCTGGCAGCGATCGACCCTTCTATCGGCGGCGTTCTCGCCCTCGGCGAACGCGGAACCGGAAAATCCACCGCCATTCGCGCCCTTGCCGCCTTGCTGCCCGAAATCGAAGTGGTCAAAGGCTGCCCTTACAACTGCGCGCCCAAATTTAAGGCCGGTCTGTGCGGCGCGTGCAGCGGTTCGCCCAAGCTCGAGATCAGCAAGGTCGCCGCACCGGTCATCGACCTGCCGCTCGGCGCCACCGAAGACCGCATCACCGGCGCGCTCGATCTCGAACGCGCCCTCGCGCATGGCGAGAAACGATTCGAGCCGGGACTGCTCGCCCGCGCCCATCGCGGCTTTCTCTATATCGACGAAGTGAACCTCCTCGAGGACCATCTGGTGGACCTGCTGCTGGATGTGGCCGCCTCGGGCGAGAATGTCGTTGAGCGTGAAGGCCTTAGCATCCGCCATCCGTCCCGCTTCGTGCTCGTCGGTAGCGGCAATCCGGAGGAGGGCGACCTTCGCCCGCAGCTGCTTGACCGGTTCGGCCTCTGCATTGACGTCCGCACCAGCCAGGAACTGGCGGAACGCATGGATATCGTCCGGCGGCGCGACGCATATGAACGCGACCCCGAGGCCTTCGTCCAGAGCTGGTCAAAGCAGACCGCAGCGCTTCGCAAGCAAATCATCAAGGCACGGGAGCTGCTCGCCAGTGTGATGGTGCCGGACGAAGTCCTCGAAAAAGCGGTCGGCCTGTGTGTAGCGCTCGGCGCTGATGGCCTGCGCGGCGAACTTACTCTGATCCGCGCGGCGCGGGCGCGGGCAGCGCTCGACGGCGACACGGTTGTCTCCGAGGCAACACTCGGCGCCATCGCTGTGGCTGCCCTGCGCCACCGCCTGCGCAAGGATCCGCTGGATGACACTGATGCCGGCGTCCGCGTGGAACGCGCAATGACAGACATGCTGGTGCAATGATTGCGGACAAGCCCCCGATGATCCCCGGCGGGGGACCGCGCGAGGCCTTGGCCGCGCTGCGCGCCGAAGCGGCTCGGCGGGCAGACCGTGTACTGGCGCTGCTGGCTCTGATGCCGGACCGCCTCGGCGGTGTGATCGTAGAGGGCGCCTCGCCGGAAGCGGCGGCCATGCTCAGCCAGCGGCTCGCCGACTGGATGGGCGGCGACATACGGCCCCAGCGCATGCCCGCCTCGATTGGCGATGACCGCCTCTGCGGCGGGCTCGACCTCGCTGCAACCTTGTCCACGGGACGCGCCGTCGCGCAGGCCGGGCTGCTGGCGAACGCCCATGGCGGGCTCATCGTCATCCCGATGGCCGAACGCCTGATCCGTCGCGTCGCCGCCCAGGTCGCCCGCACGATGGATACGGGCCAAGTCGATGTCGAACGCGAAGGCCTGTCCCTTAAAGCGCCAGCGCGCTTTACACTCGTCCTGCTCAGCGATGTCGCCGAAGAGGGCGAGGGTGTGCCGGACGTGCTCGCCGCCCGAGTCGCGTTCCGCCTGCCGGCCCATTTCCTGCGCGCAGGGACAGAGGCCGCCTTCACGGCGGACGCGATTGCCACCGCCCGCGCCCATGTGAACGATGTCGACGTGCCAGACGCCGTGTTTGAAGGGATCATCGGCGCCTCGGCGAGACTGGGCATCGATTCCGCTCGCCCGCCTTCCTTCCTGCTTGCTGCCGCCCGCGGCCTGGCTGCCCTCGACGGCGCCTCCAGTGTGACGCAAGAGCATGTGATTGCCGCCGCCCAGCTCATCTTCCCCCCGCTTGCACCGCCCCCCGAGGTCCCTCCGTCCGCACCGCCGGAGCCGCCACCCCCGACCCAGAGCGGCGATCCCCCGCCATCTGATCCGGGCCGCCTGGCCGATGATCTCGCCGAACTCCTCGTCTCCGCCGTGCGCACCCGGGCGCTGCTCGATCTCGCACAGAAGCAAGGCAACAACCGCCCGCGCCAGCGCGGAGAGGCGGCTGCCGGCAAGTCCGGCGACATGATCGAATCCAAACTCCGCGGCAGCCGGATTTCAGCCCGGCCCGGCGACCCGCGCCGCGATGGCCGGCTGGACCTGATCGCCACCCTGCGCGCCGCCGCCCCCTGGCAGCGTCTTCGCCCGCCGCCGCCCGGCAGCAACAAGATCGCCATCCGCGCCTCAGATTTCCGCTTGCAACGCTTCCGCCACCGCTCTGAAGCTGTGGTGATCTTCGCGGTCGATGCCTCTGGCTCGTCAGCCATGAACCGGCTCGCCGAAGCCAAGGGCGCCATCGAATACCTGCTCAGCGGCTGCTATTCGCGGCGTGAGAGTGTCGCCCTCATCGCCTTCCGACGTGAGGGGGCAGACCTTCTGCTGCCGCCGACGCGTTCGCTCACTCGGGTGAAGCGCTCGCTGGCGCATCTGCCGGGAGGCGGCGGCACACCGCTCGCTGCCGGTATTGCCGCCGCCCACAACCTTGCCGATCAGGCCGGTCGCAGGCGGCAATCGCCGCACATCGTGTTCCTCTCCGACGGGCAGGCAAACATCGCGCTCAGCGGCGAAGGCGGCCGCGAAGCGGCGTCGGCGGATGCTGGCCGTATGGCGAACAAGCTGAAAGCCGCCGGCCTGCCGGTGCTGTTCTTCGATATTTCCCGCCGCCCAAGCCCGCAGGCCCAGCGCCTCTCGGCAGATATGGGCGCCATCTACCGCCCGCTGCCCTACGCAGACGGCCGCCGCGTCTCGGACACTGTCCGCAGCGTGCTGTTGAGCTGAGGTGGGCACTGGAGATGGCGCGGCTGAACTGGGAGAGAGACGGGGAAGACTGGCCCAATCAACAATACAGCCGGATCGTGACTTCCGGCCGCCTGCGCTGGCATGTGCAGCAGGCGGGCAGGGGACCGAGCCTTCTCCTGCTGCACGGCACCGGCGCGTCGGTCCATTCCTGGGCCGAACTGTTGCCGCGCCTTGCGGCATCTTGTTCTGTCATCGCGGTTGACCTGCCTGGCCAGGCCTTCACCACCGGCGCCCTTGGCGGCGGTCCGACGCTGGAAGCGATGACCCGCTCACTTCAGGTGTTGCTGACAGAGCTGAACGTCTCGCCCGAAATCCTCATCGGCCATTCAGCCGGAGCCGCCATCGCCGTGCGCCTCGGCGTATTGCTTGACCCGCCGCCCGACCACATCATCGCGCTCAACGGCGCGCTTCTCCCGCTCGGCGGCGTCGCGGGCCTTATTGGCCCGGCGATGGCCAAAGCCCTCGCCTTCAGCCCCAGCGCCGCCCATCTCATGGCCCGCGCCGCGAAAGACCCCGCCCGCGTGACGCGGCTCATCAAATCCACCGGATCGGTGCCCAGCGAGCCCTATCTCGGCCTTTACCGGCGGTTGTTCGCAGACCCCGGTCATGTCCATGGCACGCTCCGGATGATGGCGGGATGGGACCTCAGCGGCTTGATGCCGGCCTTCCAGCGCGCGGGGCTCAGCCTTATCCAGATCGCAGCCGACCGCGACCGCGCCGTGCCGCCTTCCACCGCCGATGACATTGCACGGCGCTATCCCTGCGCCAGCGTCCGCCACGTGCCGGGCCTCGGCCATCTGGCGCATGAGGAAGACGCTGGCCAGATCGCCTCCGTTCTCTTCGAGCTTCTGAAAAAGACCGGCGCGCCGCGTCGCCGGGCCACCGCATGAACCCGCGTGACAAGAGGGACTTTCGCGCCATCTGTTCCTGCAGAGGGAGGGACGTCCATGATCCGACTGCCTGACAATCACGCGCAGCGCTTCGTCATCAGCCATGAAGTGCATGCCCGCCCGCCGGAGCCGGTCAACGGCCCGGTAAAGCTTTCCTGCATCGCGATGACGACGAACTGGCCGTATTCCGATGCAGACCTCGCCGTCGTCGCGGACCTGACCCGCCGCTATGGTGCGACGCCGCCCGGCCCCGGCGCGAAGCATTACAGCGTGGACCTCAAAGACTTCCGTCTCGTTTGGGAGCGGCATACGGAGTTTACCCGCTACACGTTCATCACACCGCTCAAGGGCGGCGAACCGTTCGCCCCCTCGGCCATCGAATCGGCGCCCGAGGACTGGCTGGCAAGCCTTCCTGGTGAGCTGATCGTCGCCACTCACGCAGCCATTCTGCCAGCTGAAGAAAAGATCCCTTCTCATAGTCAGCTCTCGGAGCAGTATTTCAGCGGCAACGCTCTGATCGGCGCGGGAATCACGGGCGGTGCCGGCACCGCGATCACCGATTTCCGGCTGCATACGGATGGTTTTTCAAGGATCCTATTATTCAACCAGAAGATGTCGCCTTGGCATACCGGCCGGATCGTCCAGCGCCTCCTCGAGATCGAGACCTACCGGATAATGGCGATGCTCGCGTTGCCGGTGGCACAAAGCCTCGTGCCGCGCCTTTCGGGCTGGGAGAAGGAGCTCTCCGAGACCACCGCCGCGATGATCCGTGCAGAAATCGATGACGAGGCGAAGCTTCTGGGGCGGCTGATGTCGCTGGAAGCCGCGATCGAGAAGAGCCATACAGAAACCCAGTTCCGCTTCGGCGCGGCAGCTGCTTATTATTCGCTCGTCCGCAAGCGGATCGAAGAGCTTCGTGAAGACCGCCTCGCCGAGATGCAGACCTTCCAGGAATTCACCGACCGCCGCCTTGCCCCCGCGATGGAGACCTGCCAGTCCGTCGCGAGCCGACAGTCCGCCTTGTCGGAGCGCGTGGACCGCGCGGCGCAACTTCTTTCGGCCAAGGTTGACAAGTCTCTGCAGTTGCAGAACCGGCAGATCCTCGAAAGCATGAACACCCGCGCCGAACTCCAGTTGCGCCTACAACAGACCGTTGAGGGCCTCTCGGTTGCGGCGATCACGTATTATGTTGTTGGCGTAATCGGTTACCTTGCCGGCGGGCTTGCGGCGCTGGGCCTCGGCATTGATCCCAAGGTGGTGATGGGGATTGCGGTTCCGATTGCTGCCGCGACGGCGATCCTCGGGGTTCTGCATACACGCCGCGAACTGCGCAAGCGATCAGCGCCGTCTGCGGACGGTTAGGAAGGAAAGAACAATGGACGGCAGCGCAGGATTCAGACCCGATGGCAGTGGCAATAGCGACCCACCAGCCGCGATCGTCATCGGCAGTGGTTTCGGCGGCCTCGCCGCGGCTGTGCGCCTCGCTGGGAAGGGCTACCGCGTAACGGTCCTCGAGCGTCTCGACGCACCGGGGGGGCGCGCCTCGGTCTACCGGCAGGACGGTTTCACTTTCGATGCCGGCCCGACCATCATCACCGCGCCCCAGATGCTGGAAGAAGTCTGGGCTTCCGCAGGCGCCCTCCTTTCAGAAGATATCTCCATCCTCCCCTGCGACCCGTTCTACCGTATCCGGTTTGATGATGGGCAGGAGTTCACCTATTCCGGCGACCGCGAAGCGATGCGCGCAGAAATCGCCCGCTTCGATCCACGGGATGTCGCCGGCTATGACCGCTTCCTGGAAAAGAGCGGCGAGATCTACCGCGTCGCATTTGAGCAGCTCGCTGACAAGCCGTTCCATTCGATCCCGTTCACAGCCTCCGCCATGGCGGACCTTGTGCGGCTCGAAGGCTATAAATCCGTCTACGGAATTGTCAGCCGCTACTTCCACCATCCGCATCTGCGGACCGTGTTCAGCTATCACCCGCTCCTTGTCGGCGGTAACCCCTTCACGACCACTGCCTATTACTGCCTCATCGCGCATCTCGAAGGCCGCTTCGGCGTACATTATGCCGTAGGCGGAACAGGCGAGCTCGTGCGCGGCATGGTCCGCGTGCTCGAGAATGCAGGAGGGACCATGCGCTGCGGCGCTGAAGTCAGCGGCATAACAACGGAGGATGGGCGCGTGACGGGCGTGGTGCTCACGTCCGGCGAGCGGCTGAGCGCTGACATCATCGTCTCGAATGCCGATCCCGCCTGGACCTATGGGAAGCTCCTGGGCCACCTCCCACGCAAGCGCTGGACGGACAAGAAGATCGAGAAGTCGGATTACTCGATGGGTCTCTTCGTCTGGTATTTCGGCACGAGGCGCCGCTTTGAAGATGTAGGTCATCATACAATTCTCATGGGCCCGCGCTATCGCGGCCTGCTCGATGACATCTTCCAGAATCATTCGCTCTCCGAAGACTGTAGCCTATATCTGCACCGCCCTACGGCGAGCGATCCGTCGCTAGCCCCTCCGGGCTGCGATTCCTTCTATGTCCTGAGCCCTGTGCCGAACCTTGCCTCCGGCGACGACTGGTCCGCCATCGGAGAAATCTACCGCGCCAAGGTGCAAGAACGGCTGGAGCGCACCATTATGCCGGGGCTCGGCGCTGAGATCGTGACCTCATCTTTCGTCACCCCAGCGGACTTTGAAAGCCGCTATCTCTCGCATCTCGGCGCGGGCTTCTCGCTGGAACCGAAACTGTTCCAGAGCGCCTGGTTCAGGCCCCATAACAAGAGCGAAGAGGTGGACGGCCTCTTCCTCACGGGCGCGGGAACCCATCCAGGTGCGGGTATGCCCGGCGTCTTGTCGTCCGCCAAGATCGTTGCTGATCTCCTGCCCGATGCAGCGAACTATCCCTTGCGCGCTCGCCCGGCCGTATCCTGAATGATACAATCAGCGGCGAGCAGGCCAGACAGCATCGCCATCGGCACGCCAGCACCGGGATGGCAACTGCCGCCCGCAAAGTAGAGTCCGGAAATGCGGCTGCGCGCGCCGGGCCGGCGGAAGCTGTCAAACGGCGCATGATTGGCGCTGCCATAGAGCGCGCCGCCGGTCGCGGGAAAGTCCGCATGGAAATCAGCCGGCGTTGTGATCTGGCTGGCGCCCGCCTCGAACGCAACATCCAGGCCATAGCGCGCAAGGTGCCCTGGCAGCCATTCGGCGAACGCGCCGCCTCTGTCTTCTAGCTGATCAGCATCGCCGTCCGCTGGCGCGTTGACCAGACAGAAGAGCCGCTCTTGCCCCGTGGGAGCGCCTTTTGACCGGTCTTCGGCGCAGATGTAAACCGTTGGTTCTCTTGTGATTTCTCCGCGATTGAAGATTGCGCGGAACTCGTCCGGATAGTCCGCTCCGAAGAACACTGTGTGATAGTCGAGCGGAAAGCCGGACGTCTCTGCAACCATGCACAACGTTATCGCCGACAAGGATCGCCGCGCCCGCGAACGCGGGGCGACGGCTCCCCTCGCAGCAGAGCCAAGCTTGCCAGACGCCAGCGCATCCGGGTCCCCATTGAACACGATATGGTCTGCCATCAGGCGTTCACCCGATTTGAACCGCACACCCGTCACACGTCCCGCCGAGACCAGAATGTCGTCCGCCTCAGTATCCGGAATAAACATCGTACCCTGAGCTTCCGCCGCGCGTAACAGCGCGTCCGCCAGCGCCGGCATTCCGCCCTCGACCAGCCATACGCCCTCCTGCTCGACATGCGCGATGACCTTCAGCGTCGCCGGCGCCAGATAAGGTGATGAGCCCACATAGGTCGCATAGCGCGCAAATAGTTGCACCAGGCGCGGTTCTTTGAAGTATCGGCGAAGATCCGCTGACAGACTGTTGAAGGGCGAGGTCTTCAGCAGCGCCTGTGGACGATGAAACCCGATCCGCCCCATCAGGCCGATCGGACCGGTCTTCTGCGCGGTCATGAAGCTCTCGCGCAGCACACGGTCCGTCTCTGCCGCATCGCGCGCAAATCGCAGATAGCCATCGGCCTCGCCTGCACCGAACGCCGCCTCGATCGCGGTGGCCGACGCCGAGACTTCCGCATACAGGTCGAGCCGCGTTCCGTCCAGCCAGCCATGGCGCGCGAGGCGCGGCGCCTGCGTCATGACAAGCTCCGTAGCTGGATCAAGCCCACCTTCCGCCAGCAGAGCATCCACCACCCAGCGCATCGTGAGCACGGTCGGCCCGCTGGAAATCAGCTGGCCCGCGACTTCAACCTGCCGCATCTTGCCGCCCGGACGCGCAAACCTGTCAATCAGCGTTACACGCTGCCCCGCCCGCGACAGACGGATGGCGGCTGCGAGCCCGCCCGCCCCCGCGCCAATAATGATCACATGGTTTCGCATCAGGCTTGCGAATTTCGTTCTGACAGGGCTTAATGTCAAATTATGTGGACGATGCCGGAAGGGGCTCTTTCAGAAATGCGCGCCGCGGAATCGGACCTGTCCGAATGCGCACATATCATTCGTGAGGGCTCGAAGAGTTTTCATGCGGCCTCGCTCCTCCTGCCACAGGATGTGCGCATGGCAGCCCGTGCGCTTTATGCCTTCTGCCGCGTGGCGGATGATAAGGTCGATGACGGCGCTGACCCCGCCGCAGCATTAGTGCTGTTGACCGCGCGCCTCGACATGGCTTATGCGCGTTGTCCCTGGGATTCGCCTGTAGACCGGTCCTTTGCCTGGGTGACGGAGGCCTATGCTATCCCGAAAGCCGTGCCCCAGGCGCTGCTCGAGGGCTTCGCCTGGGACGTCGCCGGGCGGCGATATGAGACGTTTGACGATCTCGTCGCCTATGCCATCCGGGTTGCCGGTACGGTCGGCGTCATGATGGCGCTCGTCATGGGCGAGCGGCGCCCGGAGGCGCTGGCGCGCGCGATGGATCTCGGCATCGGGATGCAGCTCACGAACATTGCCCGCGATATCGGCGAGGATGCCCGCCATGGGCGCTTTTACCTGCCGCAGGCCTGGCTGCGCGAAGCGGGGGTAACGGAATCCGCGCTCGCCTCGGCCGAAATGGCTTGCCTGCGCCACAAGGCGCTCACCCGGCGCTTGCTGGCCGAAGCCGGGCGGTTCTATGCCGCTGGAACGGCGGGCATCGCTTTTCTGCCCGCGGGTTGCCGTCCGGCGATACGTGCCGCTGCGCTAATTTACAGGGACATCGGGCGCAGCATCGTCCGCAATGGCCATGACAGCATTTCCCGCCGGGCGTATGTTACCTCCCGGCGTAAGCTGGCGCTGCTGGCGCAGGCCAGTTTCGCCCATGTCGAACAGCTGCCTGCGCCAGCGCTCGCCGTGCCTTCTGGCCGGTTCCTCATCGAGGCCGTCTCTGCCCTTCCGCCGCTGCAGACTCTGCACCCGGCGATGAATGGCGGCTGGCCCTGGGTAATGAACCTGTTTCTAGATCTTGAAGCGCGCAGCGTGCCGGCGCGCGATCGCCGCCGCCGCATCAGGGCGTGATCCATGTTCGGGTTTCACCCCCTCATCGTGCTGGAACTGGTGCTGTTCAGCGGTGCCGCCCTCGGCTGGGGTTTTTGGGAACTGCACAGCACCAACAAGGCAATTCGCAAGCGGAAAGCGCAAGAAGGGGCCGCCGCTGCGACCGTTGAACCGGAAAACGCAGCCTAGTAAGACCGCACCCGCCGGGGCATCCGGAACGGCAGCATCAGCTTGACGAGGCTGCTCTCCAGCCTGTCGCCGTCCAAGCTTTCATGCACCCCCGCCGCCCGCCGTCCGTCAATGTGGGTTTCGATGATTGAACGGCTGTAGAAGGGCGTATCCTCCAGCGTCCGGGCTATGCGCACGCGGCTGTCAGGCTCCGCGCTGGTTCGCCGCCGGATCCGGAAGACCGGTGAGGCGGCAAGCTCCTTGGCCGGCGGCGCTGGCAGGGCGACATGACTGCCATCCGGCTTGAACCGCAGCGCCAGCGATGGTCCGGGGCCGTCGCGCTCGTCCAAATTATAATGCACCAGCGTTTCGCCGTCCGGCAGATGCAGGCGCGACCAGTCCCAATAAAGGAACCGGCGTTCGAGCGACTCCGGCCCGGAATTCGTGTCGAAATACCCCTCGCCGCGCCAGCGCAGGCGCGGGTCAGAGAACTTGACCTCAACATCGGCAGAGGGGGCGATCGGCCGCCAGAAATGCCGCTCGCCACTATCGATCGCAAAGGGCTTTGGCGGGGGCTCGGCGCGCGGGATAACGCGGATCTGCCCACGTACGGGATAGGGCAGGGGCATGCCGTATTCGGCAATGTCGATGGTTAATCCCTGCCCGTCCCATCGCAACTGGCTCGGGCCAATCTTGAGCACATCCGGCGTGATCGAGACATCGCCGCGCCCGCGCTCTGTCATCGTCCAGCGGCCGCGGTTCCGGCCATACAGGGCAACGTTCAACGCGCAGTGATTCGCCGGATCGGCCCGCCCGGCCCAAGCATAATAGGGCGAAAACACGCTGCCGATGAAGGCGATGACGGTCAGGGCAAACTCGCCATCATGGCTCATCGCATCGAGATACCACCAGGCATAACCGCCCGGCGGGACGGGCGAATCGAACAAACCCCGCCCCTGTGTGTCTGCCAGTTTGATGTCGGCCATATGTGCCCTCCGGCACTCAAAAGACGTCAATACAAATTGACAGTCAAGAATGACAAGCTACGATGACAACCAGGAGGCCGCCTCATGGATACTGAAGCCCTGATCGAATGGGTTCTGGAACAATCTGTCTGTAGCGCATTTGGCGCGGATGCGCCGCCCTTATTGGGTAAGGCGGTCCGTCATGCGGTGTTTCCAGGCGGCGCCCGGGTGCGGCCGAGACTTTGCGTCGCCGTTGCGGCGGCCTGCGGGGCGGAAGGTTCGCTTCAGATGGCGGCTGGCGCTGGCGCTGCGATCGAACTTATGCATTGCGCCTCGCTGGTCCATGACGATCTGCCCGCTTTCGATTCTGCAGATACCAGACGCGGCAAGCCCTCGGTCCATGTCGTGTTCGGTGAGGCGCTCGCCGTCCTCGCCGGGGACGCGCTGATCGTGATGGCGTTCGAGACGATGCTGCGCGAATGCGCGCCCATGCCGTCACGTTTTGCCGCGCTGACCCGAATTCTCATCGACTCCACGGGCGCGCCGAACGGCATTGTCGCCGGCCAGGCCTGGGAAAGCGAAGCGAAGATTGATCTTACCGCCTATCACAAGGCCAAGACCGGCGCGCTGTTTGTTGCTGCCACCCGCGCAGGCGCGGTCGCAGCTGGCGCAGATCCCGCCCCTTGGCGCCTGCTCGGCGCACGCCTCGGCGAGGCCTATCAGGTCGCCGATGATCTTCGTGATGCGCTGATGGGCGATGAAGCCCTCGGCAAACCGTCCGGTCAGGACGAGCGCCTCGGCCGGCCGAGCGCGGTTGAACGCCTCGGCGTCGGCGGCGCGGTGGGTGAACTGAACCGCTTGATCGGCGAGGCCTCCGCTTCCATTCCGGATTGCCCCGGCGCCGGATTCCTGCAGGCGCTCGTCGCCGCCCAGGCCGCACGCCTTACCCCCGCCAGCCTGCTCAAGCGGGTCGCCTGATCCGTCTTTGTGTAAGCCGGGAGGAGGGCGCCCATGTCTCTCATCGACCGGCTGATTGACTGGCGAAACCGCAGGATCGCCAATCCGGATTTCCAGGCCTTCGCCCTGCGAAGTCCCCTGCTGCGGCCGATCGCCCAGCGCAGCGCCGCGCGCAGTTTCGACCTGGTTGCGGGCTTCGTGTATTCGCAAATCTTGTCGGCGGCAGTCAAGACCCAGCTTCTTCAGTCCGCTGCAGACGCGCCGCTGAACGCCGCACATTTCGCCAGTGCCTCCGGCCTCTCGCCAGACGGTGCTGACCGGCTGATCCGGGCCGCTGCTGCGCTCGGCCTCTTGTACCGCAGGAAAGATGGCACTTACGGCCTCGGCGAGATGGGCGCCGCCCTGCTGGGAAATGCGCCCGTACTCGCCATGATCCGGCATCATCAAGCGCTCTATTCGGACCTCGCCCGCATCACGCCGCTCCTCAAGGCGCGCAGCCAGGAAACAGAACTCAGCCGCTTCTGGGCCTATCAGACGGATGCTGGCGCAGACGATGCCGCTGCCTATTCGGGCCTGATGGCCGAGACACAAGCGCTGGTCGCCGCGGACATTCTCGCCGCCTACAGCTTCAAGGGACACCGCTGTCTTATGGATGTCGGCGGCGGCCTCGGCGGCTTCCTCGAGCGGGCCGGGACGCGGTATCCGCACCTGTTCCTGAAACTCGTCGATCTGCCGCCCGTAACTGCGCTGGCGCAAACCCGGCTGGCAGTTACCCCAATTGCCGCGCGGATGGTGTTCTGCCCGATGGATTTCCTGTCAGGCACACTGCCGGACGGCGCCGACCTGATCACCCTGGTGCGCGTGCTGCATGATCACGACGACGGCCCGGCGCTGGACCTCCTCTGCCGCATCCGCGCCGCGCTGCTCCCGGGTGGGCGCCTGCTGATTGCCGAGCCGATGGCCGGCGCGCGCGGCGCTGAGCGGATGGGGGATGGTTATTTCGGCCTGTATCTCTGGGCGATGGGGCGGGGGAGGCCACGCCGCGCGGACGAAATTGCCGGTCTTCTGAAACAGGCCGGCTTCGAATCTTCCCGGCGTCTGCCTGCCCCCAATCCCCTGTTGGTCAGCGCGATCCTGGCGAAGTGAGGGTCAATTCAGGCGCATCTGTCCAGCGACCGGCGTAAATAAGAATTGACACTCAACAATGTAAAGCTAGGATTACAGACATGGAAACGGGCGTCATCGAGTCGCAGGGATCAACCCTCGCACAAACACCATCGGGGCAGCGAAACATCGCTCAGATGGAAAGCCCACAGCTTGCCCAGGCCATCGTGTTCAACGGCCAGGGCGCCGCAGGGCTCCAGACCCTTCAGCTCCTGCCGCGCGAAGCCGGTGACGTGGCCGTCGAGATCCTCTGGTCCGGCGTCAGCACAGGCACCGAGCGCCTGATGTGGTCCGGCGAAATGCCGCTCTTTCCCGGCATGAGCTATCCGCTGGTGCCCGGCTATGAAGCCGTCGGCCGGATTACTCACGCGCCGGACGCCCCTGAGCGGGAAGGCGAGATCGTCTTCGTGCCCGGCGCCCGCTGCTTCCGAGATGCAGCCGGCTTGTTCGGCGCCTCGGCCTCCCATCTCATCATTCCCGGCGCGAAGGCTCACCGGGTCGATCTGGCAGATCCGCGCGAAGGCATCCTGCTCGCCCTCGCCGCAACAGCCCATCACGCTGTCGCCGGCCATCCGCTTCCCGACCTGATCATCGGCCACGGTGTGGTAGGCCGTCTGATCGCGCGTGTCGCAATGGCGCTTGGCGGCGAAGCTCCCACTGTCTGGGAAATCAATCCGGGCCGGATGGGGGGAGACGCGGCTTACCGCGTGATTGCGCCTGAGGCAGATGACCGCCGCGATTACCGCGCGGTCTGTGATGCCAGCGGCGACGCAAACATTATCGACAAGGTGCTGCCGCATTGCGCGCGCGGCGCGGAGATCATTCTCGCCGGCTTTTATGCTGCGCGCCCGTCTTTTGCCTTTCCGCTGGCTTTCATGCGGGAGATGCGCCTGCGCATCGCCGCCGAATGGTCGCCTGCGGATCTCACCGCCGTGTCGCGCTTCGCGGCAGATGGCACCCTGCCGCTTTGCGGCCTGATCACCCACACCGCCAGCGCCGCAGAAGCCGACGCAGCATACCGCCAGGCTTTCAGCGATGTAGCCTGCCTCAAAATGATAATTGACTGGAAAATATCCGATGTCTGAAGACCTGAACCTGACTCGCCGTGATGCTGGGACCGATTATGCCGACAGCCTGCGGGCTGAAGCCGCGATCGAGCCTGATCCTGTAAGCACCGGGCCAGTCAAGCGCGACACCCAGATTATCGCGATCTATGGCAAAGGCGGAATCGGCAAGAGCTTCACGCTCGCCAATCTCAGCTGCATGATGGCGGAGCAGGGCAAGCGCGTCCTGTTGATCGGCTGTGATCCCAAATCCGACACGACCTCGCTTTTGTTCGGCGGCAAGGCCTGCCCGACAATCATCGAGACGTCTTCCAAGAAGAAACTTGCGGGCGAGGAAGTGGTCATCGGTGATGTCTGCTTCAAGCGCAACGGCGTGTTCGCCATGGAGCTTGGCGGACCGGAAGTCGGCCGCGGCTGCGGCGGGCGCGGGATCATCCATGGCTTCGAACTGCTCGAAAAGCTCGGCTTTCATGACTGGGATTTCGATTATGTGCTGCTCGACTTCCTGGGCGACGTCGTCTGCGGCGGGTTTGGCCTGCCGATTGCGCGGGACATGTGCCAGAAGGTGATCGTGGTCGGATCAAATGATCTGCAGTCGCTCTATGTGGCTAACAATGTCTGCTCGGCAGTAGAATATTTCCGCAAGATGGGCGGCAATGTCGGCGTGGCCGGCATGGTCATCAACCGGGATGATGGGACCGGAGAAGCGGCGGCCTTTGCGAAGTCCGTGGGCATCCCGGTGCTCGCGACCATTCCGGTGAACGACGATATCCGCCGCAAGTCCGCCAACTACGAGATCGTCGGTACGGCTGAATCCCAGTGGGGGTCTCTGTTCTCGGAGCTTTCCGAGAATATCGGAACCTCCGTACCAAATCGGCCAAATCCTCTCACCCAGGACGGCCTGCTCGGGCTGTTCTCCTCCAAGGACACCGGCGGAGACATCGTGCTTGAGCCGGCAACGCTGGCCGACATGTGCGGCGCGCTCGCGGTTGAGCATCGCACCCTCGAAGTCGTGTACGAGGAGATCTGATCCTGATGTCCAATAATGGCCGCCTGACCCTCCTGGAGAATCGCGAGCGCCGTAGCGCCGCCAAAGCCGCGCCTGCGGATCTGGCTGCGGCGGTGAAAGCACCCGTTGCGGAAGCCTCTGGTTGTCATGCCGGCAAGGATCAGTTGCGGGCAGCCGCTGCCGCCGCCGGTCAGAGCGAATTGCTCGATCAGTATGCGAAGGACTATCCGCAGGGACCCCACGACCAGCCGCAGAGCATGTGCCCGGCCTTCGGATCGCTCCGCGTCGGCCTGCGCATGCGCCGCACGGCCACGATCTTGTCGGGCTCGGCCTGCTGCGTTTATGGCCTGACCTTCACATCTCATTTTTATGGTGCCAAACGCTCGGTCGGCTATGTGCCGTTCAACTCTGAGACGCTGGTGACCGGCAAGCTGTTCGAAGATATCAAGGAAGCTGTCGAGAAGACGGCGGACCCAGAGAAATACGACACGATCGTCGTCACCAATCTCTGCGTGCCGTCGGCCTCCGGCGTGCCGCTCCGACTGCTGCCGGATGAAATCAACGGTGTCCGCATCATTGGCATCGACGTGCCGGGCTTTGGCGTGCCGACTCATGCGGAAGCCAAGGACATCCTGGCCGGCGCCATGCTCGCCTATGCCCGCAAGGAGGCGACTTCCGGCCCGGTACCACGCGCGGTAAACGATACAGCGCAGATGCCCAAGGTCACGCTGCTCGGCGAAATGTTCCCGGCCGATCCGGTGGTCATCGGACGGTTGCTCGAGCCGCTTGGTCTCGCCGCGGGCGCTGTCGTCCCGACCCGCGAATGGCGCGAACTGTATACCGCGCTGGACGGCGCCGTCGTCGCCGCGATCCATCCGTTCTACACCGCCTCGATCCGCGAATTCGAGGCCGCCGGCCGCCCCATCGTCGGCTCGGCCCCGGTCGGTCTCGACGGCACCGATGCGTGGCTCAAAGCCATTGGTGACGCGGCCAACGTGCCCGCCGCCAAGGTAGAAGCAGCCCGCAACATGTTTGGCGCCGCTATCGCCGCGGCCCTCGCCAGCAAGCCCATCCGGGGACGGATCACGCTCTCTGGCTATGAAGGCTCCGAACTGCTCGTCGCTCGCCTCCTGATCGAAAGCGGCGCTGATGTGCGCTATGTAGGCACCGCGCTGCCGCGCACGCGCTGGGCCGATGCGGACCGCGAATGGCTCCAATCCAAAGGTGTCCACATTCAGTTCCGGGCCTCGCTCGAACACGACCTCGCCGCCCTGCAAGAATACAAGCCTGACGTCGCTATTGGTACGACCCCGATTGTGCAGAAGGCGAAAGAGGCGGCAGTTCCGGCGCTCTACTTCACCAACCTTATCTCGGCCCGTCCGCTCATGGGTCCGGCCGGCGCCGGTTCACTCGCCGATGTCGTCAATGCCGCTATTGCCGGCCAGGCGCGCTTTGATGACATGAGATCCTTCTTTGAGGGCGTCGGCCACGGCGACACGGCCGGTGTCTGGCGCGGAAAGCCGGATACACATCCTCAGTTCCGGGAGCATCAAACGCGCAAACTCGCCGCCCGCGCCAAGCAGGCTGCCAATATTGAGGCACCCACAGGATGTTGATCCAGGATCATGACAGGGCAGGCGGGTACTGGGGCGCGGTCTACGTGTTCTCCGCCATCAAGGGCCTTCAGGTCGTGATCGACGGACCTGTGGGCTGCGAGAATCTTCCCGTCACGTCCGTTCTTCATTACACGGATGCTCTGCCCCCGCATGAGCTGCCGATCGTGGTGACCGGACTTGGCGAGGAAGAACTCGGCCAGCATGGCACCGAAACCGCCATGAAACGCGCCCGGTCCGTCCTTGATCCGGCGCTGCCGGCGGTGGTCGTGACGGGCTCCATTGCCGAAATGATTGGCGGCGGAGTAACGCCGGAAGGCTCGAACATCCAGCGTTTCCTGCCGCGCACCATCGACGAAGACCAGTGGCAGAGCGCCGACCGCGCCATGCTGTGGCTCTGGACCGAGTACGGCCAGACCAAAGGCCGCAGCCCGAAGCCGGCGAAACGCCCCGAAGGCGCGAAGCCGCGCGTGAATATCCTTGGCCCGGCTTACGGCATGTTCAATATGGCGTCAGACCTCGCCGAGATCCGCCGCCTCGTCGAGGGCATTGGCGCCGAGATCAATCTCGTCTTCCCGCTCGCCAGCCATATCTCCGAAGTTCGCCGCCTGGTCGACGCCGACGTGAATATCTGCATGTACCGGGAATATGGCCGCGCGCTCTGCGAAGCTCTCGATATGCCCTACCTTCAGGCGCCGGTCGGCCTGCATTCCACCACGCGCTTCCTGCGCGCGCTGGGCGAACTTACCGGCCTCGATCCCGAGACCTTTATCGAAGCCGAGAAGCATTCGACCCTGAAGCCGCTCTGGGATCTGTGGCGGTCTGTCACCCAGGATTTCTTCGCCACTGCGAGCTTCGGGATCGTCGCCAACGACACCCATGCGCGCGGTATCCGGAACTTCCTCGAAACGGATCTCGGCATCCCGTGCGCCTTTTCCTTCACCCGAGTCGCGGGCAAGAAAACCGACAATGACGCCGTGCGCGCCGCCATCCATGCCGGCCCGCCCTTCGTCGTGTTCGGCAGCTTCAATGAGCGGATGTATCTGCAGGAAGCCGGCGGGGCGGGTGTGTTCATTCCGGCCTCCTTCCCGGGCGCGATCATCCGCAGGCATACGGGCACGCCTTTCATGGGCTATTCCGGCGCCACCTATATTGTCCAGGAATACTGCAACGCGCTGTTTGATGCGCTGTTCCACATTCTACCGCTCGCTACCAACATGGACCGTGCCGAGGCCACGCCAACGCGCGGGCAGGCCGTGCAGGTCAGCTGGGACGAAGCCGCCAACAGACTTCTCGAGGACTGCATCGCACGCCATTCCGTCCTGACGCGGATCTCCGCTGCGAAACGTCTGCGGGACCATGCCGAGGCGCTGGCCTCGCGCGACAACGGAGGCCGTGTCACGGCCGATCTGGTTGAGCGGAGCCGGCTGGAGCTTGAAGGTATGCGGGCCGCCTGATGAACACCGTCAGAACGCCCCGTGAAGAACTGAAGATGAGGCGAGAGGAGTCTTAGAAACCATGGCCGATATAAGCCAGTCAGTCGCGCTGAGCCAGCGCGAGCGGGACCGCCGCAACATGCTCATCA
>CAYPDA010000013.1:0-39203 GCA_964409375.1 uncultured Hyphomonas sp. | reverse complement strand
CCCGCTTCGGCGCCGCCGCCGGCGCGATCTCCGCGCTCGCCGGCGCGCCCTAGAGAACCGTGATATGCGGGGCGCCAAGGGTGACCTCCCCGATCAGAAAGGCCGGCTCGGCGTCTGCGTGGAGCGCTGCTATCAGTGCTGGCGCGCGGGCAGCCGGGACAGAAGCGAGGAGGCCGCCGGCCGTCTGCGGGTGCCTGTATGTTTCGACTTGGAGCGATCGATTAGCCCGCCTGCGCGCCAGTCGCAAGGAAGGAGGCGCGTTAACACGCGCCTGCGCCTCTATCCCGGCCTGATCGCCTTTGATCCCTATCCCTCCGGAGGCCCTGGCCTGACCCGTCGCGGCTTTGGTGAAAAGCAAACCTCCAGCTGCAATTTCTCATGATCAATTTCGATCCGCCAGCATGGCTGACATGGTTGGCGTGCTAGTTTGTTGGACAGGATATGCGATCCGGCGCTTTGCAAGTAAAGTGACAGGTGAAATGGCATTCAAGAAAGAGCCGGGGTCAGTGCAACCAGCGTCCCGCGTGCTGGGCGCGCAGGATCAGGGGCGCGAATTGCTGATCTCTCACCTCTATGACATCGCCGTCGACCCGGCGCGCTATGAACAGCTTGTTGATTGGTGGGACGATTTTGTCCATCCCGCCTGGCCAAGCGATACTGCCGCAGGAAGGCTCGATTTTGATGCGCAGATAGAGGCGCATTTTCTCAGGGCCTCTGTTTTGCTTGATACTGCTGATAGCCGGGGCAGTGCTGACACCGTCGTCGAGGTCATTCTCGATCTCTTTCGCACCCGGGCGGCCTTTGTTGTCGACAGCGGCCTTGTCGTCCGGGCCGCGACGCAGGCGGCGCGCTCATGGCTGGGCGTGGCGCCAGGTGAAGCGCTGCCGGCCAGCGAGACCGGCACGGACGCGGACGGTGGGCTGCGCGCCGCCCTGATCGAACGGCTCAAGACAGGATCAACCGCCACCGGCGTCTACCAGCTGCGCGGCCCGGACAATTCGCGGCCGAGCGTTGTCTATCTGCGCCGGCAGGTGCTGCCCGGCGGCGTTGCCGGGCTGGTGGTCGTGGTTGCCGACTTCGTGTGGCAGCCCGGGGCAACGCAAACCGTGCGCGCCGCCTTTGATCTCACAGAGGCTGAAACCGATGTCGCCCGCCTCGTCGCGCAAGGCTTTTCGGCCAAGGAAATCGCCCGGCACCGCGCTGCCTCGCCCGAGACCGTGCGCAAGCAGATACAGTCGGTTTTCCGCAAGACCAATACGCGCACCCAGGTCGAACTCAGCCGCGCCGTCCTCTCGGTTGCCGACATCGCGGTCTTCACAGAGGATCATGCAGGCGCCAAGGCCCTGCCATCGCCCGGGCTGCTGGCTAAACTGGCCTTCCGGTCAACAACAGGCGATGACGGACGCCGCCTCGACTACCTTGTCCTTGGCGATCCAGCTGGCCGGCCGGTGCTCTACCTTGCGCAGGATTATGGCTTTGTTCGCCTTCCCTCGGCGGCCGAGGCGGAGGCCGCAAGCTTCGGGCTGCGCCTCATCACACCCGTCTATGCCGGTTATGGCGCCTGCGATCCGCACCCGCCCGGGGCCGATTATGCCGGCGCGACGGTGCGCGATCTATGCGCCGTACTCGAGGCTGAAAAGGCTGCGACCTTTCCGGTCCTGTCGAGCATGATGACCTATCACGCCGTCAACCTTATCGCCGCAGCGCCCGGGCGCGTGCGCGCGCTGGTACAGGTACCTGCCACATTTCCCCTAGAGACCCGCGCGCAGTTTGAGCGTATGGACAAATGGCACCGCTTCATCAATGGCGCGGCGCGCTTTACGCCGGGTGTCTTGCCTTTCATGGTCAAGGCAGGTTTCCACCTCGCCCGGCGCCTCGGAAAGAGCGACTTCCTGAACGCCGTTTATGGGACATCTCCCGGCGACCTCGCCACCATTGCTGATCCGCACGCGTTCGAAGCCATTGCGATCGGCTCGGAGGTGGCATTGGGGCCAGCGTGTAACGCGCATCGCCCCTTTGCCCGGCAGGTGATTGCACGTGTAGCCGAACCTTGGGGTGACCGCCTGCGCGCCCTTGAGGGCCAACTCCCCGTGATCGCCCTGCAAGGCGTGGACGACCCCTATTGTCCGCCCGAGACGCTCGCCGAAATGCGCGAAAGTTATCCCTGGATGCAGATCGAGGCGGTCGACAATGCTGGTGAGCTTCTGCTGTTCTCTCACTGGCGCCGCGCCCTTGAACTGATCAGGCCCTACGCCTGAACCTTACGCCGCGCCGCAGCAGCGCGCCCGGTAGCCGCATCAGGCGTTCAGAGCCCTCAGCTCAGCCGCCATCACAGCGGCAGATGAATAGCGCTCAGACGGTATGGGTCCCGAAGCTCTTGCGATGATCGACCTCAGCTCTCTGGGCAGACGCGATGCCGGTTTGACGAGCGAGGCGTCCTCCTTGCGCTGGGGGGTGTATCCGGTCAGCAGCTGGCTGAGCAAGGCGCCGAGGGCAAAAATGTCAGTAGCCGGCGACAGAGGCCAGCCGCGCAATTGTTCCGGCGCGGCATAGGCGAGGGTCAGCGGCCCGCCGCCGCCGCAGGCACTGATTGCCGACGCGCTTCCGAAATCGATGAGCTTCACCTGCCCGGCCTGGTCAATCATGACATTCGACGGCTTGATATCAAGGTGAAGGACACGCTTTGAATGCGCATGATGCACTGCGTCGCAAAGCTCCGCCATTAGACGAATCTTGTAGCAGACTGGCCGCACAGCAGCGTGGGCGTCTATGAGCCCGCCGTCGATAAGGTCCATTGTCATGTAAGCTGCCCCTCCCGCGATTGTTCCGCTACCGAGCAGGCGCGCAATACCCGGATGGTCCATCAGCCCGAGCCGGGCGCGCTCGGATGCAAACCGGCAAGCCCGCACACGACAGCCCGGCTTGATGAGTTTGACCGCGGCCACCTTGCCATAAAATCCGTCGATACATTGCGCGCGCCAGACTTCACCCATGCCGCCGCGTCCGATCAGGGCTTCAAGCTGCCATTGCCCCGCCCACTGGCCTGCTTTTCCAGCCGGTTGCATCTGCACAGGTGCGGCGCCCGGCACCGATGTTGCCAGGAAGCCGACCGGCGCCTGCGCCGGCCGGGCGCGGAGCTGGGGGGCGCTGACCCGGCCAGCGCTGCGCCATTTCGCCAGATGACGGCGCAGTGCCGGCGCCGGCGCGGCGGTGCATGCGGCAGCGACGATTTCAGACCGCGGGTTCAGCATGCCGCTAGTCCCTGAACCGGCTTCATCCGGGCACACAATCGTCAGGAAACGCATTGCGCGGCTGGTAGAAGTAATTTGGCTTCAAGATAACCTTACGCAGGCCTGGATTGTGCCAGATGTCCGACAGATTGGCGCTCAGCGGGGGAACCAGCCACGGCCAGTGGCCATAGACGGGTCGGCCCGACTGCGCCTCGTCTGCGCGGAAGCGTTCAAACAATTCCGACAGGGTATGATGGTCGAGAATACGCACCCCAGCTTTGCGGAAGGAGTGAAGGACCGCACGGTTCAGCTCGACGAGAGCCTGGTCGCGCCACAGCGGATTGGCGGCGCCGGTTGCAATACCAAGAACACGCGCGACCTCGGGTAGCAGGCCGTAACGCTTCGGATCAGCGAGATTGAAGGCGCCGATCTCGGTTCCCATGTAAAAACCACTCGATGGAGCTGCCGTGTACTGGATGCCGCCAACGTCCAGCGCCATGTCGGCCACCGCCGGTAGCGCGAACCATTGCAGCCCCAAACTTGCAAATGTTGCATCGTCCGGATGGCTGAGGGCGACCTCTAGCACGTCGGCCTTGGACAACTCAAAGACGCGCGGCCGGCGCGAACCAATCCGGATAATGACCGGCAGAACGTCAAACCGGGTGCCACGCCCGCGCCAGCCAAGCGACTGAGCATACTCGGTGAGCGCAGCACTCTTCGGGTCGCCGATGACGCCTCCGTCGCTCTGGCGATACCCGGCATAGAGAATGAGTTGGGGCGACAGGATCCGGATTCCGGGCGCTCCGGCTCGAAAGACGGTGATCGAGGGGCGAAGGTCACCGCCATTGGTTGCCCGGCGGATATGCTCCAGTACGGCCGAGAAGACAGCCTCCTCGGTCTCCAGATGGCGAGCATCCGTTACCTGCAGCATTCGCCAGAAGAACCGGCCAATGCATCGCGTGCTGTTACGCCAGGCAAGCCGGGCGCCAAAGGAGAGTTCATCAAAAGTGTGCTCATACGTGCCAGTGCGCGCAATCTGCACATCCACCTCACGCATGCGCAGCTCGAAGGCCTTCCGGGCGCCGTGCTCGAAATAGAACTGACGCAGGAATACGGCCGCCTCCTTGCGCAGGTCGGTTGTTGGTTCGAGGTGAAAGCTCCGTGCAATGACGGGCTCGGCCTTATAGTCAAACTGCGGCGTTCGGCGGAGCGGCGGGGCACCGGGGCCGGTAAGGAAGCTCTCACGGTTAATCCTGTCCGCCGGCCATCCTGCCTCGCGCAGGGCATCGCACGCCGCTTCCTCAAAGCCGAGCGGGCCGCAGACGGCGATGCGGGCCCGGGGCGAGGGCGGCGCCAGGCCTGCCCAGTCCTTAGGCTGCATCCGGCCCTGCTGCGCCGTATCGCGCGTCATGAGCGTCGCTGAGGCGAGGCCCTCTGCCCGGGCGTAGACCTCGCTAAGCAGGCGGCAGCCCCGCGCAAACCGGGCCGACCAGTGGATAAGCAAGCGACCACCTGCCCCGGCGCGCAGCGCTTCAAGACGGCTGAACGCAGGCGTGATGCCAATGCCCGCTGACAATAGAATCAGTGTCTCGCCGTCGACCAGCGATCCCCCGCCGAGGGGCGCGGAAACCCGCAAACGGCAGCCAGGACGTGCATGGTCGTGCAACCAGCGAGACACAATCCCGTTCGGCTCGCGGCGCACGATGATCTCTGCGCGGGTCCCGTCCGCCTTGAGGGCGGTAAGCGTATAGCTGCGCGTCAGGCGCCGCCCGTCGATCTCGACTTCGACAAGGATATTGGCTCCGGGCAGGGCCTGCCCGAGGGGCCGGTCGGCAGACACGACGAACCGGGCGATTTCGGCGCCGAGACTTTCGCGCGCGAGAAGGCGCGCGGCGCGCAGGCTCTCGCTCCCGGCAATCTCGGCAATCAGCGGCACACAGCCGCCGCAGACTGTTCCGGCGCCGGTACGCGCCGCTAGCTCATCGAGGCCGAGACCATCGCCCACAAGCCTGGCCAGCCGGCTGCGCGTGACCTGACGGCACTGGCAGACGATTTCTGAGCTGCGTGCATCAAGGGGTTCAAGGAATAGACATCCGCGCTCGGAAAACAGGGCCAGTTGCCAGGGCGCTAGGGGCGCACGACTTGCAGCAAGACTGGCGGCGTGCTGCATGCCGTCCCATCCGGGTTCTGCCTCGACAGTCACGAGCCGGTTATCTGCAAGGCCAAGGCGCCGATAGATCCCGGCATGCTTGAATTCGACAAACTGGTCAGGCTTGGTTGCCATCAACATGGTAAGGCGGGAGTTCTCCATGATGGCCCTCTTTGTGCATCGGCACGGCAGGACGCCCCGCGCCTCACCCGGACGATAAACAGCAGCCTGCCTGTGTCGCTATTACCAGTTTGGGGTATCCGCCCGATGTTCGGCGCTGCCGGCGGCGCCGGGCCGCCCGCTCTCCGGGCAAGAGCGACACAGAGCACTCAGGTCGGACCCTGCAGGGCGCAGCCTGGCCAGATTTAGCCCTCTGCGAAGCGGCAGAAGGCTGCAGGACCGGCGCGCCGCGGCCCCGGCGCCCAGACAAGCGGCGCAAACCGAAAGGCCCGGAAAAGCATGCATTCTGACCTGCCGTTCTTGCGCGATTTCTTCCTAATTCGCGGCAGGCATGTGCACGCCCCTTTGCTGCGCCGGCGGCCCTGCGCCCGCTGCTGGGGGCGCGGCTGATGCTGGTCAGTCCGGGCGCCGACGGGCCCTACACCGGGATGATGCCTGGCCATGTTGCCGGTCATTATGCGCCGCAGGACCTGGATACCGATCTTGTCCGCCTCGCCCGGTTTGCCGGGGCCGGCACTGTTCTGGACGCAGCCACTGGGATCGGCTGTTCTTCGAATTCCGGCGGCGCATTGGCCCTGTCAGGATCTGGACCGGGTTGACCGGCCCTGAGGCGCCGGCGCCTGCGAATGCCTGAATGCCCTCTCCGCTTGCCGGAATCTGCTGGAACCTGTATGGCGCCCGGCTAGTGATACGTGGAACACGTGGCGCGTCCGCCGCCGCCTCAGATCTGGATAAGGCATGTCAAAAGAAGAACTCATCGAATTTGAAGGCACGGTGGTCGAGCTGCTGCCGAATGCGACCTTCCGGGTCAAGCTCGAAAACGACCATGAGATCATCGCCCACACCGCCGGCAAGATGCGCAAGAACCGCATCCGAGTGCTGACCGGCGACAAGGTCATGGTCGAGATGACGCCTTATGACCTCACCAAAGGCCGCATCACCTATCGCTTCAAGTAATCTGCGCGTGGCCACGCCGCCGGAACACCGACTGACTCTGGCGAGTGCGAGCCCGCGCCGACGGGAACTGCTTCACGCGATAGGCCTGCCGCCGGACGATATCCTGCCCACCGACATCGACGAGACGCCGAGGAAAGCCGAGCTGCCGGCGGACCTGGCGCTGCGGCTGGCGCGCGAGAAGGCGGCGGCCTGCATGGCGACGGGCTATGTGCTCACGGCGGATACGGTGGTGGGCGTGGGGCGCCGGATCCTGCCGAAAGCCGAGACAGCCGCGGAGGCCGAGGCGTGCCTGCGGCTGATGTCCGGCAGGGCGCATCAGGTGATCACCGGTGTCTGCGTGCGCGCGCCGGATGGTCGGACGGCGAGCCGGTCAGTCATGACCCGTGTGCGGATGAAGCGACTGAGCGAGCGGGAAATTGCCAATTATCTCGCCAGCGGCGAATGGCAGGGCAAGGCCGGCGCCTATGGCATCCAGGGCCGGGCAGGCACGTTCATCCTGTCGCTGAACGGCAGCTATACGGGCGTGGTCGGGCTGCCGGTTTACGAAACCAGGGCGCTGCTGGAAGGGCTCGGCTACCGTCCGGCGGCCGGGGCCGGTGATTGACTTGGCGGCGCCTTCGCGCCATTGGGCGCAATGTCAAAACTCACCTCCCCCAAAGATGTCGTCGATGCGCTAGATGCGCTGTATGGCGAAGCCGTTTCAGCCCTGAGCGACAGCCTCAACCGCTTCCTGCAAGATGGCACACCGCCGAACCAGCGCCACCGCGACGGAGGGTCGTTCTGCTATCCGCAGATTCGCCTTGTTTATGATCCCGATGGTCCGCCGCCGCCGATCTCGCGCGCGTTCGGGAAGTTTTCGGAAGCCGGCATCTATATCACGACCATCACACGGCCGGATTTTTTCAGAGAGTATTTGCTCGAAGTGCTGACGCCGTTGATGCGGGATTACGATGTGGATGTATTTGTAGAGCGCTCATCCTCTGAAATTCCCTACGCATATGTCTGGGATCCTTCACAGGCCGCAGGTCTTGAGGAGATCGCGCCAGCTGAACTCGTCCGCTGGTTCCCCGCGCCGAAGCTGATGCTGATCGGCGACGAGGTGGCGGATGGCGAGCCGTTTGAGGCGGGCGAGGAGCGGCCACTGGCGCTGTTTGATGCTCAGCGGGTAGATTTTTCCCTGAAGCGCCTGCAGCATTATACCGGAACGCCGGTAGAGCACTTCCAGAACTATGTTCTGTTTACGAACTATCACCGTTACGTCGATGCGTTCTGCGACTGGGCGCTGACCCGGCTGAGCGGTGAGAGCCGTTATACATCACTCTCCGTACCCGGAGGTCTGGAGATTTCCGAGCCAGACGAAGGCAGCCGGGCAGCGATTGACGCGTCGCCATGGCGGCGCTTTCAGATGCCGGCCTATCACCTTCGCGCGGCGAAGGGTGTCGGGATCACGCTCGTAAATATCGGAGTTGGCCCCTCGAATGCCAAGACAATCACGGATCATCTCGCCGTTTTGCGCCCTCAGGTCTGGCTCATGGTCGGCCATTGCGGCGGACTTCGCCATTCGCAGGCCATCGGTGATTATGTTCTGGCGCACGCCTATATGCGCGAAGACCATGTGCTGGACGCCGTTCTGCCGCCGGAAATTCCTGTGCCGCCGATTGCGGAGGTTCAGGTGGCTTTGCAGCGCGCCGCAGCTAAGATCACCGGCGAGCAGGGCGAGGCGCTGAAGAAACGTCTGCGCACGGGCACTGTGGTGACCACGGACGACCGAAACTGGGAGCTGCGCTTTACCGCCTCGGCACGGCGCTTCAACAAGAGCCGGGCCGTGGCCATTGACATGGAGAGCGCGACCATCGCGGCGAACGGTTTCCGGCTGCGGGTTCCGTATGGCACACTGCTCTGCGTCTCCGACAAGCCGCTGCACGGCGAGATCAAGCTGCCGGGCGCCGCGAACCGCTTCTATGAGCGCGCGATCGGCGAACATATCCGTATCGGGATTGAAACGCTCGAGCGCCTTAGCGAAGACGGCGGCGCCGCCCTTCACAGCCGCAAACTACGCGCGTTTGATGAGCCGCCGTTCCGGTGAGTATCGACTGGCCCACCCTGAAGGCCGCAGCGCTTGAGGCGCGGAAGATGGCCTATGCGCCGTACTCCGAGTACCGGGTTGGGGCGGCGCTGCTGGCGGCGGATGGGGCCGTCATCTGCGGTTGCAATGTCGAGAATGCGACCTATGGCGCGACCTGTTGCGCTGAGCGCACGGCGGTCTTCTCTGCCGTGGCGGCGGGGTATACGGCGTTCTGGGCGATTGCGGTGGCGACCGCCGGGCCGGAAGCCGGCACGCCTTGCGGCATCTGCCGGCAGGTGCTGGCGGAGTTTTCTTCGGATGGTTCGCTGGAGGTGCTCTGCGTCACACCCGACGGGACGGACGTGCGCTACACGTTGGCGGAGCTGCTACCGCATGCATTCCGGTTGCGGTGAGCGCGCTTGGCGCCGCGTGACACAGCTTTGTCACTGGACCTCTTCCGGGGTGCGCGCTAACCCGGCGATATGACAGAAACTCGCCCCCGCCTCCTGCCGTTTGAGACGATCCGCAACTTCCGCGATTTTGGCGGTTATGAGAGCCGCCATGGCGGACGCGTGCGGATGGGTCAGTTGTACCGGTCCGGCCATCATGCCGAGGCGAGCGATGCGGATCTGACGCGGATGGCCGCGCTGGGCATTCATGTGCAGGCGGACCTTCGCCGGCCGGATGAGCGCGAGAAGCAGCAGAGCCGCTTCAAGGCGCCGGTGACAATCACGCATGATGGCGGCCGGGAGACCGAGGCGCCGCATATGCGTTTCCTCACACAGGTCGGCATTGATGCGGCTGCGGCGGACCGATGGATGGTCGAGTATTATCAGGCTGCACCCTTCAAGGCGCATCATGTGGTGATGTTCCAGGACTGGTTTGTGCATCTCGCGGCGCTGCCAGGTGAGGCGGCGGGGCTGGTGAACTGCGCCGCCGGCAAGGACCGCACAGGCATTCTGTGCGCGCTGACGCATCATGTGCTGGGCGTGGAAGAGACAGACATCCGGGCGGACTATGATTTGACCAACTCGGCTGTAGACCTTGCCGGTCGGCTTCCTGAGGCGGCCGCATATTTCAATTCCATGCTCGGAAAAGACTATCCGGCAGAGGTTTTCCGGCCCTTCATGGGTGTGGATCTGCGCTTCCTCGACACAGCATTCGGCGCGATCCGTGAGACGGCAGGTTCAGTGGATGCTTACCTGGTCGATACGCTGAACGTGGACGAAAAAATGCAGGCGGAAATCCGTGGGCGGCTGATCGCGCGCTGAGCGGATCTGCCTTTCTGGGGCCTGCGCGCCCGGCTTGATGCCTTACAAAAGCCATGCGCAGTTGTTGTTTGTCCTTATTCCTTGGGCTTTGGCTGGGTGTGCAAGGTGGCAGGCACCGCTTGCGCTGGCGCTCACGGGGATATATTCGAACGCGCTTCGAGACACTGTCTCGACCCGATCACCCAGGCAGGCGACCCCCCGGTTTCAGGCTGCTTGTTTGCATTCAAAAACTTAAAGAGGAGAATCCCATGGCCATTAAGCCGACACCTGCAAAGAAAGTCACCGCCCGCAAGGCACCGGTGAAAAAAGCACCCGCCGCAAAAGCGCCGGTCAAGAAGGCGGCAGCGCCCAAAGCGGCTGCAACGAAGGCCGCTGCTGCAAAGGGCGCTCCGGTCAAGAAGCCAGCCGATGTGCTGACGCTGAAGCATCTGGCGGGCGAGTTGTCCGAGGCGCATGAAATGCCCAAGAAGCAGGCTGAAGCCGTGGTGAGTGATCTCATCGACCGCATGGGCGGCCACCTCAAAAAGGGCAGGAAACTCCGCATTTCGGGCCTGGGAATCCTCCAGGTCCGCAAGACGGCTGCCCGCATGGGCCGCAACCCGGCCACGGGTGAATCGATCAAGATCAAGGCCTCCAAGAAAGTCGCGTTCCGTCCGTCCAAGGACTTGAAGGACCGCGTGCTCTGAGCCGCAGGCTCTGGCCTGAAACGTAACGCCCGCCCTGCAGGATATGCCGGGCGGGTGTTTTTACATGGTGGGATCAGCTGCGGAAGGAGCGGCGGCCGAAATAGGTGCCGGCCGGTGGGGGCGGCGGGCTGGCATCGGTATCGGAGGTTTCATCCGTTCCCGCCTCAGCAGACGCCCCTGAACCGGGCTCATCCGTCAGGCTGATGGCAGGCGCGAGCCATGCACCGCTTTTCTCGTCAGGCGCAGGGGTCTTTTCCTCCGGTGCCGGCGGGGAAACTTCAGGCGCGCCGGCAAGCGTCAGGCGGACATGTGCAATAGCGGCGCCGGCGGTAGACACATCATAATCTGAGACGGATTTGTCGAGCCGGCGGGCGAGGAGCTTCGCCTGATGATGCGTCAGGGATTTCAGCTGGGTCTCGAAGATCTCGTCACCGACGGTGGCCCGGATGGCGCGGACGCTCTCGGTGGTCTGGCCGGCAGACAGGAGCAGCTTCCTGACAATCAGGCCAGTGGCGCCAGCCCAGTCCTTCTCCGAGACGCTGGTGAAGCGACCACGCGCATCGAGGAGCGCCTGGAGGGCCCCGGCCGCACTCATGCGAGCTTCTCCCGGACTTCGACGAGCAATTTCTCGATGATGCCCAGCGCGTCGCCCGGCCATTTGGCCTGGAGTGTGGGATCCGGCCCGAGTTCGATCGGGTTAGTGGCAAAGCCGGATTTCATCGGGATGATCGTGTTGAAGATGGCGAACTCGGTTTCCGCCGCGCCGGCAGCGTCGCGCATTGCGCCGAGCACGACCTGCTGGTGCTGCGAGCCGTCAAAGCGCGTCGCCAGCACGACGGGCAGCGTGTCGATGTCCCGGCCACGGAGATTGTTCATGATGTCTCCGGTGAACAAGTCGAGCCCGAGTGTGGACATGAAATCCGGGATGGTCGGCACGATGATAAGGTGACTGGCGGCGAGAACCGTCTCCGTCATCACTGAAATGCCGGGCGGGCAGTCGAACAGAATGACGTCGTATTTGGCTTTGAGGAGGTTGAGGTCGTCGCGCAGCCGGCGGCCAACCTGGTTCTGCAGCGCCTCCATGGCATAGCCCTTGGCGGTAAGCTCGAAGATCAACTCCCGTTCCGTCTTGCGCAGGCGCGGCGAGGATGGAATCAGGTCCAGCGCAAGGGGCCTGCCCTTGAAGATGACATCGCTCGCGTCCGTGATGATGTATTCGGAGAGGCGGCGCTGCTCGTTTGCGAAGAAGTTCTCCAGCAACCAGTCGGAGATTGTCGCATAATCATTGATTGCCTGAAACAGGTGTTCGTCGCCGTTATGGCCGAAGATCAGCAGGGACGCGTTGGCCTGGGTATCGAGATCCACCACCAGGGTGCGCATGCCGGAGGCTGCGAAAGCTTCCGCCAGGCTGACGCAGGTGGTGGTTTTTCCGACACCGCCTTTGGAATTGGCGATGGATATTACGCGCGCAGCCATATGGGTTTTCCTGTCTCGCTCAAAGGCGGGCTCATGCCAGATTGAGCCGGATAAGGCCACCTCTGTCCACGCTTTCCATGACATCCGGTGCATAAAAATTCTCATTTTTTCATACGCCAGAGCCGTCCGCTTGAGTTTTTTTCTTCTTTTCAATCCGATCCACCGTGAACCGGATGCAAAATCGGCATCGGCGGAAGGGTCTGCCAGGTAAGAGGGAGTGCACATGAAGTTGAACCGGCCATTCAGGAAACCGGCCGCGCAAACGAAATCGGCTTGGCCTTGGGCGGCACTCAGCGAGCCGCAGGCTGCTGGCTGGGGCTCGCGACAGCCGGGCGCGCTGATCCGCGCCAGGTATCCAGAAGGTACGCAGCGGCCCGCCGCTGTGTACGGATGGTCTCCGAGGCCGCGCCGGTCCATGGCTTTCAATCCCGGCCGGATCGCCTTACCTGTAGCCGCGGGCGTAGTGAGAGCAGGAAAAGGAGCCATGCGTGGCGCTTGACCCCTATGAAGCGCTGGGGGTGCCCCGCACAGCCAGCGAAACAGAGATTAAGAAAGCATACCGCGCCAAGGCGAAGGCGTTGCACCCGGACTTGCACCCCAACGATGCGGGCAAGGCTGACGCGTTCCGGAAGGCATCGGCAGCGTTTGAGATCCTCGGCGACACCGAAAAGCGGGCGAAGTTCGACCGCGGCGAAATTGATGGAGACGGCAATCCGCGCGACTTCGGCGGCGGCCAGCAATGGCAGACGCGGGGCGGACAACCCTTCAGCGCGCAGGGCGATCCGCTCGAGGATATCCTGTCGGGCATGTTCGGCCAGGGCCGCCGCCGCGGGCCTGGCCCGATGAAGGGGCGCGACATCCGTTACCGGGTGGATATCGCCTTCGAGGACGCCGTGAACGGCGCGCGCCGCCGCATGACCATGGCGGATGGCAGCACGCTGGAGGTCAATATCCCGCCCGGAATCACGAGCGGCCAGACGCTCCGGCTGAAAAGCCAGGGCCAGCCATCGCCCTCCGGCGGGGCGCCGGGCGATGCATTGCTGGAGGTCGAGGTTCAACCAAGTACCGTCTGGACCCGCGAGGACAGGCATCTGCGCATGGGGCTGCCGATCGATCTACGTACGGCCGTTCTCGGCGGCAGCGTCGATGTGCGCACCCCGTCCGGCACCCTCTCCCTGAAAGTCCCGGCCGGCTCCAACACTGGCGCCCAGCTGCGCCTGAAGGGCAAGGGCGTACAGACGGCCCCGCCAGGTGACCTTTATGTCCGGCTCGAAATCGTGCTGTCAGACCCGAAGGATGACGCCCTGAAACGCTGGGCAGAGGGCCGCTGATACCGGCGGGACAAGCTTGGCGGTGCAGGTCGTCAGGTGCAGGGTCGCGGCAAGGGGTAAGATGAAAGAGATACCTGCATATCATTCACTTCATGTTCAGAGCCTGCCCCGCATACCGGGCGGCATGAAACGCATGTTCGCCTTGCTCGCCCTCGCGGCCCTTTCCATCACTCCGGCTGCTTCCGCGCAGGGCTGGACCGCTGCAGATTGGGCAGGCCAGATGGTGCAAGTGCAGGGTCAGCCCTGGACCAACCAGTATTCACCCGGCCAGGCCCGCGACGCGGTGCGCGACGGCAGGACCGTCCCCCTTAGCCGCATCTTCCAGAACATCCGCCGCGATAATGGCGGCTACCAGCTCGGCGCAGAGCTTTATTCTCGCGGCGACGGCACCACCTATTATGAGATAGACTGGATGACCGAGGATGGGCGTAAGGTGAAATTCACGGTCGATGCCCAGACAGGCCGGGTTCTTGACCGCCGCGGCGGCTGAGAGCTGCGAGAGAGATTAGGGAGACCTTCGTATGCGTATTCTCGTCGTTGAAGATGATGCGGACCTTAGGCGGCAGCTAGCCGATGTGCTGTCCCAGTCGGGCTATGCCGTTGACCTCGCCGCAGACGGCGAGGATGGGCAGTTCCTTGGCGAGACAGAGCCCTATGACGCTGTCATCCTCGATCTCGGCCTGCCCAAGATCGACGGGGTCAGCGTCCTGAAAAGCTGGCGCAAGGACGGCAAGTCCTTCCCGGTCCTGATTCTCACCGCGCGCGACCAGTGGAGTGAGAAAGTCTCCGGCTTCGATGCCGGCGCGGATGATTATCTCACTAAGCCTTTCATCACCGAGGAACTTCTGGCCCGCCTTCGCGCCCTGCTGCGCCGCGCGGCCGGGCACACGGCGGCGACGATCGAGGCCGGCAAGCTGATGGTGGACACCCGCGCTGCGCGCGCTACGGTTAACGGCGAACCGGTGAAACTCACTGCGCACGAATACCGCGTCCTTTCCTATCTGATGCACCATCAGGGCCGTGTCGTGCCGCGCACGGAACTGGTCGAACATATCTATGATCAGGATTTCGACCGGGACTCCAACACGATCGAGGTCTTCATCGGCCGCCTCCGCCGCAAGATCGGCCAGGACCGGATCCAGACCGAGCGCGGCCTTGGCTACCGGCTGATTGTACCGGAGGAAGAAGCGCGCGTTGCCGGATGAGGCGGCGCTGCGCTAAACCGCCTCCATGAGTGAGGCAGTCGGCACGAAGAAAAGCCTGACCGACCGCTGGTCCAGCGTTTCGCTGGCGCGGCGCGTGACCATTGCGGCGGCCATATGGGGCCTCATCGTGCTGATCGGCGGCGCCTTTGCGCTATCAGCGGTCTACCGCGCGCAGACACTCTCGCTTCTTGAAGAAGACCTCGAACAGACGCTGGTGACCCTGTCCCGCGAACTGACACGGGAAGATGCCTTCCTGCCGGATGGCCGGGTAACAGATACCGACCGGGCGTTCCTGGGCAGCGATGCCCGCTTCCAGACACAGTATTCTGGTTACTATTGGGCGGTGGTCGGCCTGACGCCGGAGCTTGAGATCGCGGCCGATTTCCGCTCGCGCAGCCTGTGGGACGAGCCAGTGCCGGTGACCGACGAACTGATCGCGAGGGTCGTCAGCCTGCCGGGCGTAACGCAATATTCGAACTATCCGGGGCCAGCCGAACAACGCTCCCGAATCGCCGCGCGCGCCATCATCGTCGAGAACCGGGAAACGCCGCTGCTACTTGTTGCCGCCGCCGACCGGACGCCCAACGATGAGGCGACCATTCGCTTCCGCAATCTTCTCTTCGGCACCATGATCGCCCTTTTCAGCGGCGTGTTTGCGGCGATGCTCCTGGCGGTGCGATATTCCCTCAACCCTCTCACCAGACTAGAAGCCGATGTCGCCCGCGTCCGCGAGGGCGAAACCCAGAAGCTGTCCGGCGGTTATCCGGCCGAAGTCCGTCCCCTGACGGAAGAGCTCAACAAATTGATCGAACACAACCGCGAAGTTGTCGAACGCGCGCGGATGCATGTCGGCAATCTCGCCCATGCGCTGAAGACGCCGCTGGCGGTGCTGAACAATGAAGCAAGGGGAGAGTCCCAGCTGGATGATGTCGTCCGCCGCCAGGCCGGAGCGATGCAGACCAATGTCGAGCATTATCTCAAACGCGCCCGCATGGCGGCGCGGGCTGAGGCCATCGGCGCTCGCACGGAGGTACGCCCGGTGCTCGACGGCCTCGCACGCATGCTGAACCGGCTGTTCGATGCGCGCGGTATCGATGTCACAATCGCAGGCAGCACCCAGGCCCTGTTCCGGGGCGAGCGTCAGGATTTCGAGGAAATGGCCGGCAATCTGATGGAGAACGCCTGCAAATGGGCGGCGAGCGAAGTGCGTGTCACCGTGAGCGACACGCCTCAGCTTCTCGAGATAACCGTGGAGGATGACGGGCCTGGCCTGACCCCCGAAGAACGCGAGGGCGCGCTCAAGCGCGGGGTGCGTCTCGATGAGACGACGCCCGGAACGGGGCTGGGTCTTTCGATTGTCACCGAGCTTGCCGAATTGCATAAGGGGTATCTCGAGCTTGGGGACGCTGCCCTTGGCGGCCTAAAAGCCAGCCTTATGTTTCCGAGGCCATGATGCGTATCAATACGATCCTTGTAGCCGCCTGCCTGCTGCTCGCTATTGCCGGCTATCTCGTGATTGGCCGTCCAGGCCTTGCCGACCAGCCAATGAGCGCGCGGCAAGCGGCGCTCGCAGAGAGGATCCAGAACGATCCCCAATCACTGACCTATGCTGAATTGCTGTCGCGCCTTGAAATGTCGGTGCGAGAGCAACCCGATTCGCCAGAGCCGCATTTCTTCATTGGTGAGCTCCTGCGCACCCAGGGTCGCGGCGAGGACGCGGTCCGCGCCTACCAGTCGTCGCTGCGCCGGGACGTTAATTTCGTGCCCGCCATGATTTCCCTCGCCGACGTGCTGGTCATGAATGCAGACGGCCAGATCACGCCGGATGCGACCCGCCTGTTCGCGCGCGCCTATCAGCTTGATGAAAGTCAGGTGAGCGCCGGCATGCGGGCCGCCATGGGCGCGGCCCAGGCCGGTGACCAGGAAAAGGCCGAGCAGGCGATGCGCTACATCTACGCCCGGCTGCCGGAGGATGACCCCCGGCGGGAACGCTTCCGCCCGATGATCGAAGCGATCGGGCAGGGCGCGCCAGAAGAGACGCCGTAATCGCCGCATCTGCCGCACTCCCCAAGCGCGTCCGGGCGCCCTATACCTACGGTCATGCGCGCTAGAACCCGGAGACTTTACACGTTTGGTGTGGCGGCCCTGTTGGTTGCGGGTGCCTCGTTGCTTGCTTTCTTCGCCTTGCGGGAGAATGCAAACCTTTTCTACACGCCTGAAATCCTTGCGGAAAAAGGGCTTCCGGAGGAGGGGCGCGAGGTCAAGGTCGGCGGCTGGGTCGAGCCCGGAACGCTGACCTATATCGGCGACGGGACGACGATGCAGTTCAAGGTCATCGACAACAGCCCCCATATCATTTCTGTCAGTTTTACCGGCGTCGCTCCAGACCTGTTCCGAGAGGGTCAAGGCGTTGTCGCTACAGGCCGGTTCAATCCGCAGGGCGATTTCACCGCCCGGCAGCTCCTCGCCAAGCATGACGAGAACTACCAGCCGCGCGAGCTTAAGCCGCTCGAGGCGGGCGAGGTTGGTGGATGATTGAGTTCGGCCATTTCCTGGCGTTCCTGGCGCTGGGCTTGTCACTGGCGCAAGGCATTGTCGGCCTGCGCGGCGAACGGCGGCTCGCCGGGATGCTCGCGATCGGCGCGTTCGGCGCTATGGGTGTGTCGTTCCTGATCCTCATCATCGCCTTCATGCGGTCAGACTTTTCTGTCCTTCTGGTCGCCTCCAACTCCCACACCCTGAAGCCGATGCTCTACAAGTTCGCAGGAACTTGGGGCAATCATGAGGGCTCCATGGCGCTCTGGTGCCTCGTGACGATCGGGTTTGCTGCCGTCGGCGCCGCACTGATGCGCACGGGCCGCGAGACGTTCGAGGCCCGCGCCCTCGGCATCCAGGGCTTGCTGGCCGTGGGTGCGCTCGCCTACCTCCTGTTGGCCTCCTCGCCCTATTTGCGGCTCGATCCTGCGCCCTTCCAGGGCTCCGGCCTCAACCCGCTGTTGCAGGACCCCGCGCTCGCGATCCATCCGCCGATGCTGTATCTCGGCTATGTCGGCTATTCCTTCGTGTTTGCGCTGGCCGCAGCAGGCCTGATGGAGGGCCGGATTGACCGGGTGTGGGCACGGGAGGTGCGGGTCTGGTCGCTGGCCGCTTTTGCGCCCCTGACGCTGGGCATCGCACTCGGCTCCTACTGGGCCTATTACGAGCTTGGCTGGGGCGGCTGGTGGTTCTGGGATCCGGTCGAGAACGCGTCTCTGATGCCGTGGCTGATCGGCGCGGCGCTGCTCCATTCAGTGCTGGTCACCGAGAAGCGCGAAGGCTTTGCCGCCTGGACAGCTCTGCTGGCCGTGCTCGCCTTCCTGTTCTCCATCCTCGGCGCCTTCCTCGTCCGTTCCGGCGTCCTTACCTCGGTGCATGCCTTCGCGGTGGACCCTGAGCGCGGAACGCTGCTGCTCCTCGGGCTCATCGTCTATGGCGGTTTCGCGCTCGGCCTGTTCGCGCTGCGGGCCCCTTCGATAACAGGCGGTAAGCCGTGGCTGCTGACGAGCCGGGAAGGCGCGCTGATGGCCAACAATATCGTGCTGATCGTTGCGACGCTCACCGTCCTGCTCGGCACCCTGTTTCCGCTGATCGCGGAGGCGTTCGGCCGCACGATCTCAGTGGGCGAGCCCTATTTCAATCTGACTTTCGTGCCGATCATGGTGCTCGTCCTCGTGCTCCTGCCGGTCGTGCAGGCCTGGGCGTGGGGCCAGGCGGACCTGAAGGGCTGGCTGCGCTGGGCCATCGGCGGGGGTATGTTGACGGCGGCGTTCATGCTGCTCGGTATCGGTCCGCTCAATATTCCGCTGGGCGCCGCGTTCGGCCTGGCGCTCGGCGTCTGGCTTGTTTTCGGCGCGGTGCGCGAACTGCTGCGACGGTCTGTGACGCCTATGCGCGTGTTCCGCCTCCCGCGCCGCGTCTGGGCGATGAGCCTCGCGCATCTTGGCCTCGGCCTGTTCGTAATCGGCGCCGTGGTCGAGACCAGTGGTCGCTACGAGGCAACGCTCGCGCTTCCCGTAGGCGGCAGCGGCAGCGTCGCTGGCTGGACACTGACGCTCGACGAGGTCCGCGCCATCGAGGGGCCCAACTGGTATGCCGACAAGGCTGTCCTCACTGCGGAACGGGGCGGCGCGAGCGCCATCCTCATGCCAATGAAGCGCTTCTACCCGGCCGCCATGATGCCGACTACCGAGACGGCTATCCACAAGACCCTGCGAGGCGATCTCTACACCGCGCTGGGCGAGCGGCGCGATGTCGACGGCGAAGCGCGCTGGGTTTTCCGCGTCTATTTCAACCCGCTCGTGGATGTCCTCTTCCTTGGCATGACACTGGTCGGCCTTGGCGGGTTTCTCGCCATGTGGCCGGGCCGCCGCGAGGCTAAGCGCGCGGCAGCCGAAGCGACGCTTTGAGGCCCGGGCTTTCGGGTGGGCCGTCGCCAGTCCCGAGGACCAGCTGTCCGCCGTGGAGTTCCGCGACCGATTGCACGAGCGAGAGACCCAGCCCCGAACCAGGCTGGGTCCGCGCTGAATCGAGCCGGTGGAAACGCTGCGTTACCTTGTCCCGCTCACTTTCCGGAATGCCCGGGCCCGTATCGGTGACCGTCAGATCGATCAGCCCATCCGCGCTGCGCGCGGCCGCAAAGCGAATCTCACCGCCGGCGGGTGTGTATTTCACGGCATTGTCCAGCAGGTTCGCGATCGCCTGACCCATGAGGTCGCGGTCCCCGAGAATCATCAGGCCGCGGGTGATCTGGCTGCGGAAACCGAGTGTAGCTTCCTCGCAGGCGGGTTCGAACAATTCGGCCAGTTCTTCGGCGAGTTCGCTCAGATCCATGCGCACCCGTGAGGCTTCGGTGCCAGCGTCCAGCCGCGCGAGGCGAAGGATCGCATTGAACGTGCCAAGCACACGGTCGACCTCCAGCAGCGTCGTCTCCAGCGTTTCGTTTGCTGCGTTTTCGGAAAGCGGTTCAGTCAATGCCAGTTCGAGGCGGTTGCGCAGCCGCGTCAGCGGTGTACGCAGGTCATGGGCAATGGCGTCGCCGGTATGGCGGGAGGCCTCCACGAGTTTCTGGATCTGGTCGAGCATGTCATTCAGCCGCTGGGCCAGCCGGTCAAACTCATCGCCCGTTCCGTGCACGGGCATCCTGCGGCCGAGTTCGCCGCCCATCACTGCCTCGGTCGTCTTCGAGAGTTCGTCGGCCCGCTTGGCGGCGCCGCGGGAGATCAGCAGGCCGCCGGCCAGCGACAGGATCAGCGCAATCGGCACAGCGACATAGACTGCGTCCCGGATCCGGTTGACGACGACGGTCTGCTGGGCTGTGTCAAAGGCGACCAACAGGGCGCCGCCATTGTCACGCAGGCGCACGATACGGCCGGCGGCCGGCCGCGAGATGAAGGCGCCATCTGAGAGTGGCTGGGTGAAGTCGAAATACACGGTGCGCGAGCCGGAGCCAGGCGCCTCGCCCGGGAGATGGGGGAAATGCCCGGCCAGTTTCCGGCCCGAGGAGTCCTCAAGATAATAGAAAAATTGGGAGCCGGAGAGCGTCATACGTTCGAAAACAGCCTGGCTCAGCCGTTCCATGCCGCCAGCAGAATAGGCATTGGAGAGCTGCTCGAACTCGACCGTGATCCGGTTTTCCGCTTCGGCTTGAATGTAGTAAACCGTTGAATAATAGAGATAAATCAGAAGGGCACCGGAGAAGGCCGCAATCGTCGCTGAATAGAGGATCGTCAGCTTAAACGTCGTCGTCCGGATGAAGACGGGCAAGGCCTTGGCGATCCGCTCACGGGTCGCCGGGCTCGGCAGAATTCGGCGGAAAAGCTCTGCCGGACGTCTCATCAACGCCCTGTCAGGCAACAGAGATGCCATCCAGGCTGGCAGGCGCATCGGCAGCTTCATCGCCGGTTAGGTGCCAGCGCGGCCTGCAAAGGTCAAACGGCTAGGCCTGCGCCTGCAGCCGGTAGCCTGCGCCGCGGACAGTCTGGAGCATCGGTTCGCCGAATTCCTTGTCGATCTTGGCGCGCAGGCGGGAAATGTGCACGTCGATGACATTGGTCTGCGGGTCGAAATTATAGTCCCAGACCTTTTCGAGCAGCATCGTGCGGGTGACGACCTGTCCGGCATGCCTCATCAGGTATTCCAGCAGGCGGAATTCGCGCGGCTGAAGGTCGATCTTCTTGCCGGCCCGCGTCACCTTGCGGCTTAGCAGGTTCATTTCGAGATCGCCTGCGCGCAGCATGGTGACGGGAGCTTCCCCGCTGGGCTGGCGGCGGCCAAGCGCTTCAACGCGGGCAGCGAGTTCCGCCGGTGCAAACGGTTTGGCAAGATAGTCCTCGGCGCCCGCGCGCAGGCCCTGGACCTTGTTCTGGACATCGCTCAGCGCTGAAAGGAACAGGGCCGGCGTGGTGCCGCCCGCCGCGCGGAATTCCTGCACCAGTGTCAGGCCGTCCTTTTCGGGTAGCATCCGGTCAACTACCAGAGCATCAAAGTTCTCCGAACGTGCGCGGGACAGGCCGGAGACCCCGTCATGCACGCACGCAACCGTGTGTCCGGCATCCGCCAGCACCTTTTCGATGAAACGCGCCATTTCTTGATCATCCTCGATCACCAGGACATTGAGGCATTCCGTTGAGATTGGCTGGCTCTCGGCCATTATGGTCTCCATAACGCTACTCCCTTAACCTGGCAGATCGACGGTCAGGTAATTGGTCATCTGGCCGACCCGGATCGCCAGAAGGATTTTAGACCGGTTGGCGCCGCGCGCTTCCGTAACGGCACGGTTGAACGCCTCGACCGTCGGCACGGGCCGGCCATTGGCTTCCAGGATAACTATGCCCGGCTCGAGCCTTGCCTTGGCAAACAGACCGTCGGGCTCGACTTCCATGATCGCGAGGCCAGTGTCGCCCGGACGCAGGCTGAGGCGTTCGCGCAGGTCTTCCGGCATCGGCATCAGCCGGACGCCGAAATCGTCGAGCATCGTGCCTGGCGCAGCCGACTGTTCACCGGGGCGCCCTGTGCCAGGGGTCCGTGAAGCGCTGGCCGCAGCATTCACATCGTCCGGCCGTTCGCCGACGACAACACTGACCGACTGAGGCTTGCCATCGCGCAGGATGTCAAACTTGTTCGACGTATTGGCGACAAGACGGCCAACCACGCGGGTTGTGCTGGTGGCGTCCGTCACGACCTGGCCATTGACGGACAGGATAATATCATTGCGGCGCAGGCCGGCTCGCTCGGCGGGGCTGCCGACGGTGACATCGGCGATGAGCGCGCCCTTGGCGTCCGCGATACCTAGTGCCTCGGCGAACTCAGGTGTGAGGTCACCGATCTGTACACCGAGCCAGCCGCGCGACACGCGCCCGTCGCGGATCAGCGTATCGGTCACTTCCTTGGCGAGTTCGGCCGGGATTGCGAAACCGATGCCGACAGACCCGCCGGTGGGCGACAGGATCTGGGAGTTCACACCGATGACATTGCCCCGGAGATCGAAGGTCGGGCCGCCGGAATTGCCGCGATTGATAGAGGCGTCGATTTGCAGGAAGTCTGTATAGGGGCTGCCGGCGCCAAGCTCGCGGTTGTCCGCCGAAAGGATGCCGGCCGTCGCCGTGCCACCAAGGCCGAACGGGTTCCCGAGGGCGACAACCCAGTCACCCTTGCGAACCGCCCGGGTATTGCCGAACTGGACGAAGGGATAGGTGCCCTCCTGCTTCACGCGCAGGACAGCGAGGTCGGTCTGCTGGTCGCTGCCGATGAGTTCGGCTTCGATCTCGCGCCCGTCATTCAGGACGACCTGAATCTGGGTGGCCCGGTCGACCACATGATGATTGGTGACGATGAGACCGTCTTCAGAGATGAAGAAGCCGGAACCGAGCGAGCGGGCTTCGCGCAGGCGGGGAGCTTCCTGAGGGGCGCGGCGCTGGCGGAAAAATTCTTCCAGGCCGGGCATACCGCGGAAATTCTCAAGGAATTCCTCCATTTCGGCCGCGCGGCCGACTTCCTGCGTCGCGATCACATTGACGCTGACAACAGCCGGTTCGACCCGTTCGATCAAGTCGGCAAAGCTCATTGGCGCGCCGGGAGGCGCCTCGATGGTGATGGCCTGGGCGCCGGCTTCGGGTGCGAGGAATTTTGGGGCTGCGACCACCCCGCCCATAATGACGGCGCCGAAGGCTGCCGCGACCAGCGTCTGAGCTGAAACCCCGAATTTGCTCATGAAGTTCTCCAGATCACTGAAAATACGCCAGAACTGGCGTTGGGTTGAAACATAGCGGTGCCACCGAGAGAGTAGGCATTAAAAGACAGTTAGGTGAAATCCTGTCATCTTAAAGTCCTGCCCGCGGTCAGACTGAGGCCCGCCGGGCCAGATTTTCATGCTTCTTCGGGCTCAACCGGCTCCGGCGTGCGGCCCGACCGGCGCCTGGCGAGGGCGAGGCCGGCTGCCACGCCTGCAGCCAGGATTATGAAGGGCAGGACCCAAAGGAGGATGCTGGCCGGGTCGTTTGCGGCTGGCCGGAAGAGTACGAATTCACCATACCGGCTGACAAACCAGGCCCGGATCTCGCTGTCAGTTGCGCCTTCGGCGACCATTTCGCGGATACGGATCCGCATATCCTCCGCAATCGGCGCCGCAGATTGGGAAACTGGCTCGTTTTCACACGCAACGCAGCGGACCTCCCGCATCAGGGACTGCGCGCGCGCCTCGAGGGCTGCGTCATCCAGCGGGGTTTCCGCTGCAAACGCCATCAGGAGGGAGGCGAGCAAGGCTTTCATGCGCCAAGGCTAGCAGACCCGCGGGCCGGGAGGAATGTCCCGGCAGTGGCGTGTTCGGATTTGTCGCGCGCCGGACCCTCCGCTATGCCTAATGCCCATGCTCAAGATCCGTCCGATTCATTCTGCGCCGGAAGGCGCGATTGCCGCCGCCGCTGCCCATGCGCCTTATCTGAGGCGGCTTTCCGGACGCGGCGCCGGGCTGGACTATGAGACAGCGCTCAGGACGGTTGCGGATCTGCCGCCGGACCTGCCTGTGCCCGAGGTCATGACCGCGCTGCGGCAGGCAAAGGCGGCGGTGCATCTCTCGCTCGCGGCGGGCGATCTCGCTGGCACACTGGACGTCATGGCAGTAACCGGCCGGCTGACGGAGTTCGCCGGCGCTGCGCTCGATACGGCCCTCAAGGCTGCCCTGACGGCGAAGGGACTAACGTCCGAGGCGATTTATGTGATCGCGCTGGGCAAGATGGGCGCGTTCGAGCTCAACTATTCGAGCGATATCGATGTGGTGGCGCTCTATGAGCGCGGCCGGTTTGAGGGCGGCAAGCGCGACCCGGGCGAAGCGGCCCAGCGCGCAGTGCGCGAGATGGTGCGCATCATGGAGGAGGCCACTCCGCAAGGTTATGTCTTCCGAACTGATCTTCGGCTGAGGCCCGATCCGAGTTCGACGCCAATCGCGGTTTCGGCCGAGATGGCCGATGTCTATTATGAAGGCCAGGGTCAGAACTGGGAGCGCATGGTCTGGATCAAGGGCAGGCCGGCAGCCGGCGACCTTGCCGCCGCCCAGGAATTTCTGACCCGGATGGAGCCGTTCGTCTGGCGCCGCCATATGGACTATTGGGCCATCGGCGACATCCAGGCGATAAAGCGGATGATCAACACCAAGGTCGGCGAAGAGGGTTTCGCGGGTCTGTCGCCGGATGTTAAGCTCTCGCCGGGCGGCATCCGCGAGATCGAGTTTTTCGTCCAGACCCAGCAGTTGATTCTGGGCGGACGGGATGCGGCCTTCCGGCACAATACCACGCTCGGCGCGATGGCCGCGCTGGCGCAGGCCGGTGTCGTGGCGCAGGACACGGCCACTGAACTCACAACCGCCTACCGCGCGCTGCGCAATCTCGAACACCGCATCCAGATGCGTCATGACGAGCAGACCCATGCAGTGCCGGCAGACCCGGCCGAGCGCGAATCCGTCGCCTACCTCTGCGGCTATGGCAGCCTCGCCGAGTTTGACCGGGACCTTCTGGAAACCCGCAAGCGTGTCCAGGCCTCATATGATGCCCTGTTTGCGCAGGAGAACCGGGCGGTGTCGGATCACGGTCTCGGCAATCTCGTGTTCACAGGCGTCGATGATGATCCAGGTACGGTCGAGACGCTTACCCGGCTGGGCTTCAGCCAGCCATCGGCGGCGATCGACACGATCCGCAGCTGGCACCGGGGCCGCGCGCCGGCGACCCGTTCGCCGCGCGGACGCGAATTGCTGACCGCCATCCTGCCAGGCATGCTGAAAGCCATGAGCGCGACCGGTGAGCCGGACGAGGCGTTCGGCTGGTTCTCGCGTTTCTTCGAGGGTTTGTCCTCCGGCGTCCAGACCTTGTCGATGCTGATGGCGCGGCCAGATCTACTGGATGATCTCGTTTCGACGCTGGCGCTGGCGCCAAGGCTGGCGCAGATCCTGGCGCGGCGGCCGGACCTCCTCGAAGCGCTGGTCAGCAACGCCGTGCCGCAGATGCCGGACATCTCGGATAGCGTGAGTTTCGACGGGGCGCTCGATACCTGGCGGCTGTATCACCGTGAACGGAGTTTCCTCATTGGGTACCGGCTGCTTCACGGTCTTCTGCCTACGGATAAGGTAGCTGAGGCGTGGACGGCCCTTGCGGATGAGGCGATCATCAATATGGCCGCTGCGGCCGAGGCTGAGACGACACGCCGCAACGGGCCGGTGCCCGGCCGCTGGTCAATCCTGGCGATGGGCAAGCTTGGCGGGGCGGAGCTTACGGCCGGATCTGACCTCGACATCATCCTCATATATGATGCGCAGGCGGACAATGCGCAGACATGGTTCACCCGGCTGACTCAGCGCCTGATCACCGCGCTGACGGCGCCGACCGCGGAAGGCGACCTCTACGAGGTCGACATGCGCCTGCGTCCATCCGGCCGCGCCGGGCCGGTCGCGGTTAGCCTTGCGGCGTTCCGGAATTACCAGTTCGACGATGCCTGGACCTGGGAACATATGGCGCTGACGCGTCTGCGCCCTGTGGCGGGGGACGCCTCGCTGGGCGAGGAAGTGATGGCGATCGGCGCCAAGGCGATCTGTGCCCGCGCGCGCAGCGAAAAGCGCAAGGCCATCCCCGGCGACATCGCGGACATGCGCCGCAAGCTGTACCGTGAGAAACCCGGCGAGGGTCTGTGGGATCTGAAAACTGCAGAGGGCGGACTGATCGACATTGAGTTCATGGTACAGAAGGAAATGCTGCTTCGCGCGCGTCCGGATCTGATCCGTGCCGGGACGGGGCTCGCCTTGTCGGGTTTGGCGGAGGCCGATGAAAGCGCCGAGCCGGAAGACGCCGAGACCTGGAATTATCTTCGCGCCGCGCTGAACCTGCTCTCATCGCTGCAGCAGATCCAGCGTCTTGCACTTGGCGATTCGGCGACGGCGGAGGGCCGAGTACCCGCAGGCTTGCAGGATCGCTTCTGCCGCGCCGCTGGCGAGGCTGACGGTTTCGAAGCGCTCGAGCAGCGACTTGCGGAGGTTAAGGCGCGTGTTCACGCCCTCGCATCCGAAAAACTGCACCTATCTGCGACGGAAACCTGACGCCCCCGCGTTTCATCAACGCTGGGAGACGAAACAGGAGACCAGAGATGAAACGATCCACACTGGCATATGCCGGTCTAGCCGCCTTTGCTCTCGCCTTGCCGATGACCTCCCAGGCTGAGCCCGGAAACCGCGGTCATGGCGGCCCGGGCGGCATTCTTAAGGTGATGGACGCCGATGGCGACGGCCAGGTGACCCGCGCTGAAGCCGAGACGGCGATTGCGACGCGCTTTGCAGAAATCGATGCCAATTCAGATGGGTACGTTACCCAGGAAGAAATGCAAACGTATCGTGAAGCCAAGCGTGCCGATATGCGTGAGAGATGGGCGTCGCGTGCCGACCGCCCCGCAGGCGCTGATCGCCCGGGGCGCCGCGCGGGTAACCGCGAGGCAAATCCCGAACGCATGGAAGCCCGCCGGGCCCGGATGGCCGAGCGCGCTGCCGAGCGCTGGGCCGCAATGGACACCGACGGCGATGGACGCCTGAGCCTCGCTGAGTTCACCGCCGCCCGGGTCCAGCATTTCGACCGGGTCGATACAAACAGTGACGGCGTGGTCACGGTGGACGAAGCCGACGCCGCCCGTGAGGCAATGAAGGAGCGTCGCGGCCAATGGCGCGGCAAGAAGGCCTCCGAATAGCGGTCCTTCCTGGGATGGGCCGGAGTTCCGGAAAGCCGGTCGTAGCATCGCTTCGATTGTTTCGCGGGACTTCGGCCCGGACTAGGCTAAACACCCTGCCGTGGCGTTCACATCCGACCTTGATCAGATCACACGCGCGGCCGCAGGCGACGCCGCAGCCATCGGCGCGCTTGTGCACCGCTACAGCCCCGGCGTGCTCACGCTCGCAATCCGCATTCTCGGCGACAGGATGGAGGCGGAGGACGTGACCCAGGAAACCTTCCTGCGCGCCTGGAAAGCGCTTCCCGGTTGGGAGCCGCGCGCGAAGTTTTCGACCTGGCTGCACCGGGTCGCCCTGAACCTGTGCTATGACCGGCTTCGCAAGCGCCGCGAACTGTTGATGGGGGACGACACGCCCGACATGGCGGACACTGCGCCGGGTCCGCAGGACACCTTCGATCAGGCGCAGCGGGTGAAATCGGTCGAAGCGGCCATCGCCCGCTTGCCGGAACGCCAGTCTGCGGCCTTGACCTTGTGCGCTGTACAGGGACACTCGCAGGCGGAAGCGGCGGACATCATGCGTATCAGCGTTGAAGCGCTAGAAAGCCTTCTGGCCCGCGCAAGGCGGACGCTGCGGGCCGAGCTTCTGACCGAGGGAGAGACCAGATGACTGACAGCCGGCTGCTCGAACTGATCGAGATATGGGGCGCCGACACCCATACATGGCCTTCAGACGAACGCGGCGCGGCGGAAACGCTTCTGCGCGCGCATCCCGAGCGGTTTGCCGAAGCGCTTGCGGCGGCGCGCGCGTTGGATGCGGCGATCGGATCGCTGCCGGACGTGACGCCGTCGCCTGCGCTGACAGCGGCCATACTTGCCGCTGCGCCGCGTCCGCGCCGGGCTGCAAGAGACGGGCGCAACTGGTTTGGCCTGAAGACACCCTGGGCGCCGGCCAGCGGTTTCGCCGCCGCCGCGGCTGGTCTGTTGATGGGACTTACGATGGCGCCGGCGGCGAGTGCGGCAGATGAAATCGACAGTGAAGTCCAGGTGCTCGTCATGTCGGCGCTTGGCTTTGATCCGGCAAATTATGCGCTCGAGGTCGAGGAATGAGCGTGATACCCAAATGGGTGATGCCGGCCGCGCTCGGCGTGTCGCTGCTCGTCAATCTGGCGCTCGGCGGCTATGTCACCGGCGCGCTGCTGCGCCCTGATAAGCCCGGGCCGGGCGCCGTGAGTGACCGGCCCCGTTTCGAAAAACCGACCGATGTGCCGGAACTCTCCCGCGAGGACCGCCGCGCAGTGCGCCAGTTTATGCGGCAAGGTTTTGACGCGGCGGGCGATGAACTGGCGTCGCGCCGGGCGGCGGAGCAGCGTTTCGCTGAGGTGCTGAAGGCAGACCCTTTCGACCTCGCCGGGGCTGAAGACGCGCTACAGGCGCTGCGCGACGCTGATGCGCGCCTGCGCGACCGGATCGGCGAGGAAATGCTCGCTGGTCTTGGTGACCTGAGCTCCGACCAGCGCGCCTGGGTCGCCTGGATCATGTCAGATGGCCGCGACCGTCCGCGTGGGCGCCGGGGCGAGGCTGACCGCAGGCCTGAAGGCAAGCCCGGCGACTAGTCCTGCGACTTGTGAGCCAGGCGGGCCGCGTTGGCTTCCCAGTTCTGGCCGTCGAAGGGCGTGACAATCACATCGAGGTGCATCCAGTCATCAAGGCAGCGCCAAGTGACCGCATAGCCATCCGGGTTAGAGCGGGGGATGTAGAAACTCTTCACCCCGCAGGTCCGGCAGAACAGATGCTTCGCCGCGCCAGTGTTGAAGGTGTATTCATTGAGATTGCCCTTACCCTGCACAAGATTGAACCGGCTGGACGGCAGGATGACGTGGATGTTCCCGCTCATCGCGCACATGCTGCAATTGCAATCTTCGACCTCAAAAGCATTCGGCAGCAGAACTTCAAACCGCACAGCGCCGCAATGGCAACCGCCGCCGCGCCATTGGGGGTCGCCGGTTTCTGCTATCCAACCCAGACCGGGGGTTTCCTGTGTGCCCATGGGGCGGCGCGCTCCAGCTGTCCTGCCAGCGAGATCAGCAGGTCCTCGCGCCCATAGCGCGCGCCGAACATCATGCCAAGGGGCAGGCCCTCCCGGGCGGTAGCGCTCGGTTTCGTCCAGTGCAGCGGGAGAGATATGGCGGGGCAGCCGGTCTGGTTGAACAGGGCGCAATGCGCCGCAAAGCTCGACACCGCTGCGCCCATGGCCAAAGGGTCTGCCGTAAGAGCCATCGTGCCGAGCAGGTCCGGCGCGCGGTGGAGGGTCGGCGACAGGGTCAGGTCGAACAGGCCGGCATTGAGGAAATGCTCATACTGCACGGCGGCGGTGATGAATGTGTTGTTCGCCTTGGCAAGCTCCATCATCGGTACTGTGCGGCCGAGATCAGCCATAGAAAATGTCACCGGCTCCAGCTCATCCTCCGTCACCGGACGGCCCAGCGCGGCGCTGCGCTCTTCGATTCCGGCGGCAATATTGGCCGAGATCGTGAACAGCGCGGCCTTGCCGAGCGCTTCGCCGTCCAGCAGGGGCGCAGCTTCCACCACGATGTGGCCGAGGCTTTCGAGCAGCTTCACAGTGTTGGCGAGCCCCTCGGCGGCATCGGCATCCGGCCGCGTGCCATTCGGCGCGACGGGCCAGTAGGCTATGCGCAGTTGGCGCGGGTCGCGGCTCAGTTCAGAGAAGTAGGGCCGCTTCACCGGAGGGGCGCCGTACCGGCTTCCGGTCTCCGGTCCGTGCGTCAGATCCAGCATCGCGGCGGTGTCGCGCACCGTGCGGCTGACAACCCCAACGGTGGAGAGGCCATTCCAGTTTTCGGTTCTGGCTGGCCCCATAGGCATGCGCCCGCGCGAGGGTTTCAGGCCTACAAGGCCGCAGCAGGCCGCCGGGATACGGATCGAGCCGCCGCCATCGCTGGCATGGGCGACGGGGATGACACCGGCCGCAACGGCAGCCGCTGCGCCGCCGGAGGAGCCACCGGTGGTGCGGGTGATGTCCCACGGATTGCGCGTCTGGCCGTAGAGAGTCGATTCGGTTGTCAGGGTGAGGCCGAATTCGGGGGTTGTCGTCGCGCCGAAGAAGACCAGCCCAGCCTTGCGGAAACGCGCCGTCAGGGTCGAATCACTGGTCGCCACATAGTCTTTGAAGGCGCGGCTGCCATATGTCATCGGCGCGCCTTTCACCTCGACGCCAAGGTCCTTGGTCAGGAAAGGCACGCCGCCATAGGGGCCAGAAAGAATGTCGGCCTCGGTCTGCGCACGAGCCAGGTCCGGATAGAGATTGGAGAAGCAGTTGAGGTGACCCTGCGCCGCCTCGGCGCGCGCCAGCGCTTCATCCAGAAGTTCAGCCGGCGAGGCCTGTTTCGTGGCAACCAGTTCGGACAGCCCAAGGCCGTCGAGATCCGAAGCATACCCCGGCATCAGTCCCTCCCCAGCTGGCGCAGCGTTAGTCGCCGTCGTCTTCTTCTGCCAGCTTGGCATCCATTTCTTCGTCCGACCAGCCGAAATGGTGGCCGAGTTCGTGGATGAAGACGTGGGTGACGAGGTCTTCCAGCGAGGTGTCGCCCCGCGCCGCCCACTCGAACAGGATCGGCAGACGGTAGAGATAGATAATTGGCCGCTCGGGCGACGGATGGGTCACGCTTTCGAGTGTCAGCGGGACGCCCATGTAGAGCCCTGTCAGCTCAAGCGCGTCATCGATCTCCATCTCATCGAGGATCTCGTCCTCGGCATACTCCATAACGAGGATTCGCACATCGCCGGCCGCATTGCGCATGAAATCCGGCAGCAGGGCGAAGCATTTCTCGGCGCAGGCATGCAGCGCCTCGACATCCGGCGCGATGATGCTGAGATCGCTCATTCGGCGAGTACGGCTGTGCCAGATACCGCGACGAGCATCATCGAGCCGCCCTGACCAATCACCCCATAATCGAACTTGATGGCGACGACCGCATTGGCGCCTACCGCGGCTGCAGCCCTGGAAAGTTCTTTCAGCGCGGCATCGCGCGACTCGCGGATCGTGCTCTCATAGGATTCGGAGCGGCCGCCGACAAGGTTAGTAAAGCCCGCGAGGATATCCTTGCCGAGATGCGCGCCGATGATGATCTCGCCGCAGACGATGCCCTTGTATTCGCGAATCTCGCGGCCTTGGAGCGTGGGGGTGGTTGACAGGATCATGCCCTCTTTTCGGAGACTACCCTGTCGTCGTCAATGCCGGATCGTCCTTGCCGAGGAGGAGTTCGAGCATGCGGATAGCGCTGTCGGCGATGACACTGCCAGGCGGGAAGATGGCGGCAGCGCCAGCGGCGCGCAGGGCGTCGAAATCCTGGGCCGGGATAACGCCGCCGACGATGATCCGAGCGTTGGCGGCGCCTTCATTGCCTAGGGCGCGTTTGAGTTCCGGCACAAGCGTCAAATGGCCCGCGGCCAGGGAGGAGGCGGCGACGATGTCGACGCCCGCTGCCCGCGCATCACGCGCGGCTTCTTCCGGCGTCTGGAAGAGAGGCCCGATCTCGACGTCCCAGCCCATGTCCATCAGCGCGGAGGCGACAACCTTCTGGCCGCGATCATGTCCGTCCTGGCCCATCTTGGCGATGTAGATCTTCGGGCGGCGGCCATTGGTCTTCTCAAAGTCTGCAGAAAGTGCCTGGGCCCTCTCTGCCGTTGCGTTGCCTTTCACACCGCCGCCATAGACCCCCTTGATGGAGCGGATGACGGCGCTGTGGCGGCCCTGGCTGCGCTCGACCGCTTCAGAAATCTCGCCCACAGTGGCCTTGGCACGCGCGGCGTCGACGGCGAGCGCGAGGAGGTTGCCCCTCGTGCCGGCCGCTGCCTCGGCAATAGCATCGAGCTTGGCGGTGACTTCGCCTTCGTTGCGTTCGGATTTGAGGCGCGCGAGCTTTTCCAGCTGCATCCGGCGGACGGCAGCGTTATCGACCTTCAGAACCGGGACGTTTTCGTCTTCGTCCAGAAGGAATTTGTTGACGCCGACGACCGTCTGTGTGCCGCTGTCTATGCGCGCCTGCGTGTTCGCGGCGGCTTCCTCGATGCGCAGTTTGGGGAGGCCTTCCTCGATGGCTTTGGCCATACCGCCCATCGCTTCGACTTCTTCGATATGCTTGAGGGCCTTAGCGGCGAGGTCATGCGTCAGGCGCTCGACATAGTATGCGCCCCCGAAGAGATCGATGGACTGGCAGGCGCCCGCCTCCTGTTGCAGAAGGATCTGCGTATTGCGGGCGATCCGGGCAGAAAAGTCCGTTGGCAGAGCAAGCGCTTCGTCAAAACTGTTGGTGTGAAGGCTCTGTGTCTGCCCGCCCGCCGCCGCGATGGCTTCAAGGCAGGTGCGGATGACATTGTTATACACGTCCTGTGCCGTGAGGCTCCAACCGGAAGTTTGCGAATGCGTCCGCAGGCTGAGGGATTTGTCAGACTTCGGATTGAACTCTTCTTTCACGAGCTTCGCCCAGATGAGGCGGGCGGCCCGCATCTTGGCGACTTCCATGAAGGTGTTCATGCCGATCGCCCAGAAGAAGGAGAGACGCGGGGCGAAGTCGTCAACGTCGAGCCCGGCGGCAACACCCGCGCGTATATACTCGATGCCATCAGCAAGTGTGTAGGCGAGCTCAAGGTCTGCCGTCGCGCCCGCTTCCTGCATGTGATATCCGGAGATAGAGATGGAATTGTACTTCGGCATGTTTTCGGAGGTGTAGGCAAAGATGTCCGAAATGATCCGCATTGAGGGTTTGGGAGGGTAGATATAAGTGTTCCGTACCATGAATTCTTTGAGAATGTCATTCTGGATGGTGCCGGCCAGCTTGTCCGGCGTGACGCCCTGTTCTTCGGCAGCTACAATATAGAGCGCGAGGATAGGCAGAACGGCGCCGTTCATCGTCATCGAGACCGACATCTGATCGAGCGGAATGCCGGAGAACAGCGTGCGCATGTCGAGGATGGAATCGATGGCTACGCCGGCCATGCCCACATCGCCCGTCACGCGCGGATGGTCGGAATCATAGCCCCGGTGGGTGGCCAGATCAAAAGCGACCGAAAGGCCTTTCTGTCCTGCGGCCAGATTGCGCCGGTAGAAGGCGTTGGAGTCTTCGGCCGTCGAAAATCCCGCATATTGACGGATTGTCCATGGCTGATTGGTATACATTGTCGGGTAGGGCCCCCGGCCAAAAGGCGTCAGACCCGGATAGTCGTCGAGGAAATCCAGCCCCGCGCTGTCAGCTGCGGTGTAGGCGGATTTGACCGCGATGCCCTCGGGGGTCTCCCATGGGTCGCCAAGGCTAGGCGTGGTCGCCTTTGCATCCGGCGTGCCGAGATCCAGTTTCGTGAAGTCGGGGAACTTTGTCATTTGGGCACTCCCAGCTCGGCAAAGGCAAGCTCAAGGGCATGGAGCACGTCGCAGCCTGCAAAGATGTTGAGGCCGATGCCATTGACGTCGGCTTTCCCGGCGAGCCAGACAGCCTGCGCGCCGGCTTTTTTCAGGGCCTCGGCAGCCTGCGTGGCGCCGGCTTCATAGCCTTTGTCAGTGCCACAGAGGACCGCGAGGAGGCAGCCCGACGCCTTGAAAGCGGCGGCGAGCTCGGCGGCGTCTTTGGGCGGCACAACCGCCTCCTTCGTTATGATGCCGCCGGCGGCGAGCAGGTTTCGGGCAAAGTCCGCGCGCGGTGTAAAGTCTGCCAGCGCGCCGATTGTAGCGATGAAGGCGGTCGGGGCCCTGGGCGCGCGGGTTGCGGCGTCGCGCAGAGCCTCAAAAGGCTCAGCGAGGCGGGTGGGCGCGAGCGCTTCGGCGGCCGCATCTGCTTTGTTTGAGGGCGGGGTTTTGACGTAAGCCTCAAGGCCCGCACCGGAAACGCCGTCGCGCGGGCAGGGCAGATCAATTTCCGCCACTGGCGCGCCAATCTCTTCGAGCAGCGGATATTCTGAAACGCCTGTCAGCGGGATCTTGCGGCGAGCGACGTCCCTGGCGCGCGCTTGGCGTACGGTTCTCACACGGGCCTGGAACATGCCGGAGAGGAGGGAGGCGCCGTAGCCGCCTTCGCTTTCGATGGTCTGGAATTCCGCCCAGGCCGCCTTGGCGAGATCGTTTGCCAGCGTCTCTGTGAACCAGGCCCCGCCTGTCGGGTCCGCGACGCGGCCGAGCTGGCTTTCTTCCATGGCGATGATCTGAGTGTTGCGCGCAATGCGGCGCCCAAGGCCTTCAGGGCGGCCGAGGGCCTCGTTGAAGGCACGCGAGGTGACGATGTCGGCCCCGCCCGCCGCGCCGGCAAAGGTCGCACAGGTGACGCGGAGCATATTGGTCCACGGATCATACTTTGTCAGCATACGCGCCGAGGTGATACCTTGTAGGCGCATGGGGGAAGGCGGGAGGCTCAGCGCTTCCAGGCAGCGCGCCCAGAGGCGGCGCGCAGCGCGCAGCTTCGAGATGCTGATGCCATAATTGGCGTCGAGCGCGAGGGCGAAGCTGATCCTGCCGGTGAGCGCGTTGACATCGGTTTTGCCGTCCAGGCGGCGCAGCGTGTCGATGGCCGAGGCGATTAGCGCGCCGAGTTCCTGGGCTTCTGAGCCGCCCGCTTCATGCACAATGGCCGCATCAATGCGGATGAGGCCAGCCTGCGGAAATTTGGTACCGAGCGCAGCGGCGACAGCCGCGACGCGGTCGAATGCGGCATCAAAGCCGCCCGAAAGCCTGCCGGTGCGCGCGAGGGCGCCGAGCGGGTCCATGTTGAAGTCGAGGTTCAGCCCGGAGGCATTCTCCTGCGTCTCGGCCCAAAGGCCAAGCAGGGCGGAGGCTGATGCGCCCGGCGCGTTCAGATGGCTCAGCGCAACACCGGCATAATCGGCACGGACGCCGGCGAGGGCTGTCTGGAAGTCTTCCAGCGTGGCGATCTGGACGCCGTCCCTGCCGGTGTAGTCAAGCGCGATTTCCACCGAGGAGACGCCGCGCTCAAGGTCGCGCAGGATCTCAGTATTGGTTTCTTCCGCCGATGGGTGGGAAAAAAGCTGGCGGATGTCCCAGGGACGCCACTTGTCGGGGGCGGCGGTGGGCCCACGCAGATAGGGGGCCTCACCGGGCGCGCCGAGGGGGTCAGTTGCCGCGGGAAAGTCGCTCTCACGGTAGAGCGCCTTGATGCCAATGCCGTCGGCAGTCGTGCGGGTGAGCGTGTCGGCGCTCTTTCCCTTGAGCGCCTTTTCAACGGCGCTCAGCCAGTCGGCTTCGGTGGTTTCGGGAAACGCGGAACTCAAGGGGAGGATGTCATCGGCCATGAGGCGTTTTACGGCGATCACGCCTGTCTTGTGAACCGTTTCCTTGGCGGTATCCCTCGCCACATTGCTGCATGGCTGGCTTGTCATTGTCGCGGGGCTTGACCCAGCGCAGCTCTTGTGCAAATGCGTTTTATTCGCAATCTTGGAGGCGAGGCCTATGCCAAAGGATGAACCGTCAGCCGGTATCTCAAGCGTTTCCTCCCAAGTTGAGGGACCGGCGGGGCATTGTGCCATCGCATCCAGCCTTGGTTTCTGGCTCGACGGCCTGATCGCCGAAGGTGATCCGGATGACGTGATGTCCCTGCTGCACCGGCAGGCGGCCTGGCGGGGCCTGTTGCAGCGGAACTGTCCGGCATCCCGCGGATAGTATTGCAGATGACCCGGCGGCCCTGCTTTCGGCGCTGAATGCGGAAGCCGCCCCTTGATTCTGCGCTCGTCTCGAGGGTCGCGAGCGTTTCGTGCAGCAGCGACTTCTCCGTGCACCAGCAGGCGTGAACCTGCTCACGCCACAACAGATGGCAGCACCGGGAAAGCAGGATCAAATACCGCGTAAGGAGAAGTTTGAGCTTTACTTAGACTGCTCGAAAGTCGCGAAGTTGTTTCTGAGGTTATTTTCTGTAAACCTTCCTCGCAAGCGCTCACTGACGCGTTTGGGGAGGGGATCTAGGCTTTCACAAGGCCGATTTCCCGCAGCCGCTCCATCAGGAAATCCTGCGCGGTGATTGGATCCTGCGCCTTGCCGCCCTCAGCCAGACAACCTGGCAGCGTCTCGATCACGAAATCCTGGTTAAAGTGCAGGAAGAACGGCGTCGAATAGCGCGGAAAACGGGAGCGCCCCGGCGCGGGATTCACCACACGGTGCGTCGTCGAGGGCAGGACCCCGCCGGTATAGCGCTGCAACATGTCTCCGCAATTGATCACCAGCGCCCCCGGCGGCGGGTTGACGGCCAGCCATTCGCCGGAGCGGTGCTTGACCTCCAGCCCCGCTTCCTCGGCGCCGAGCAGCAGCGTGATGACATTGATATCTTCATGCGCACCGGCCCGCACCGAGCCTTCAGCAGGCGGGTCCATCTGCGGCGGATAATGCAGGAGACGCAGGATCGAATTGCCTGCTTCAACCTTGTTTTCGAACCAGTCCTCGGCAAGGTCAAGGTGCAGGGCAACGCCTTTGAGAAGGTCACGCCCGAACAGGTCCAGTGCGTCATAGAGCGCGCGGGTTGCGCGGTCGAAGTCCGCCACTTCAGCCACGCTGGGCGTGTCTTTCATCGTTTCGCGGTAGGGCGATCCCGCCGGAAGGTCGCGGCCGGTGTGCCAGAACTCCTTCAGGTCGGGCTGCTGCTGGCCCTTGGCATTTTCCGTTCCGAAAGGCGTATAACCGCGTTGGCGCCCCCCCGGCGCATCATGATGTGCTTCCTTGGCGCTGGCGGGCAGGGCAAAGAACGCCCTGGTCGCGGCCAGATTGCCGTCAATCAAGGCGTGAGGCACAGGATGGTCTGTGATCACAGCGAAGCCAGTCTCCCGAAAGGAGCGTCCAAGAGCTTCTGCGAAGGCCGCTTTGTCCTGATGCCAGAGCGGAAATGAGATGGGTTGGAAGTATTGTGTCATAACAGGTTTTTGCCAGAAGCGTGCGGTTTCGGGAAGATGCCGCACTGTAGCAGGCCGATCGCTGGTTTGTCCTTGATGCTTAAGGAAATATCAAAGCGGGTATGCGAGAGATACGCGGTTAGGTGTCCTTATGGAGTCGCCCCGCAATGTATTCTGCAGCAGCCGGCCAGCCAGGCGCGCGGCCTGCGCCGCGGCGTCCGCGCCTTGGCGCTGCAGATATCGCGCTATACCTGTGGCGCGCAAAATGGTTGATGTTGCTGGTGTTCCTGCCGCTGTTTGCGCTGGGCCTGCTGACCGCTATTTCTATTCCGGTTCGATATACCGCCGAGATGCGCCTCCTTGCTTCCGCATCCGAACTGGCGCCCGCTGGCGGGCAGACTGCCGCCTCGGAACTCGACCTGATGCGGAGTCTGCCAGTGGTGCACGCGGCGTTAGACGATTTCAGCGGCGCTAGGCTCTACCCTGCTGTGGCGCTGGCCTGCGACGGGGCGGACTGCCAGACAGATTTCACACGCGCTGTTCTGAGGGACTTCGAAGTCAGCGCCGCGCCCGGCAGCCAGGTCATCCGCGCCGCCTACAAGCACCCTGATCCGGTCCTTGCAAAAGACTTCCTGAGGGCGCTGTCGGACGCCTACATCGCCTACAGGCCAGGGATCATGGTAACAGATCCGTCTACAGAGGGCCTGGAGGCAACCTATATCCGTCTTCAAGCCGAGCTTGCTGAAGCAGAGACCGCAATCCGGTCCTATTCCGGTGGGGCAGGCGAACAGGATTTATGGCCGGATGAAACCATTCAGCAACTCATTACCCGGGTGAACGGCGAACGCCTCAATAATGCGGCGCGGCTTAGCGAGGTCCGGGGACAGCTTGCCGCGCATCGCCGCCAGCTCCGGAACGTGCCGGAACAGCATGATCTGTTCGTAGACGATGTATCCGAGCAGAGGCTCCAGGAATTGTATCTCGAGCGAGAGGAATGGCGCGCCAGGCTGGCTCCGGATTCTGTCATCTTGCAGGATCTGAACCGGCGGATCGAGCGGGCCGAGATTTTCTTGAGCCGACGGGACGAGCCGGCCGGCATGCGCCGCCGCGGCGCGAACCCTCTTTACCAGGAGGTGCAGGCCGCGATCCTGAGGCTGGAGGCCGAAGCCGAGGCGCTCATCCGTCAGCAGGCGGAGCTCGATAGTCAACTTTCCGCATTGGCAAATCGGCGTACCTCGTCGAGCAGTACACCCCCTGAATATTCCCGGCTGGTTCGGCGCCGCGATGTCGCTGAAATAGCTCTCGAGGCGATGCTGCACCGCGATGCGGGTGCCCGGCTTCGCACTGAACTGGCAGGTGCCGGGGCGGGCGGTCTTCGTATTCTTGAGCCCGCTACTATCACCCATCGCGGCGAGGGGCTTCGCATCCTCAGCGCCGGCCTCGCTCTGTTGATTGCCGCCCTAGCGGCGCTGATAACGGGTCTCGCCTACGCGTTCTCTAGGCGTGCTTTCGCAACTGCCCGTTCCATTGAGCGAACCTTTGACATGCCGGTTCTTGCCTCTGTGCCGGTCCGCAAAGGCGGGACGTGACTGTGTACAGAGTATCGGATAACTCGGATGCGTGATCTGCGCGACTGTCTGTCTGGCGTCTGGTCGGCCGCGTCGCATTTGCCGGACGTGGATGGCGCGCGGGTCGTGCAATTCATAGCGGCGCGCCCCGGCGAAGGCACAAGCAGTCTGGCGGTGTCCTTCGCCTGGGCGGTCGCAGACGCTAGCTCGAAGCCGGTCTGGCTGTTCGACACAGATTTTTCCGGTAATCATCTGTACACGTATTTCGCCAACGGAAAGATCCCTGGCCTGGGCCGGCCTGGCCGGCCACTTGATGCGTCGCTGGGTACTGAGCAGATCTACCGCATTGAGGGCGCTCAGCCCGACCCGGCACTGACGAAGCTGCTCACCGTGCATCAGATTGAAGATTCGCGCCTTTTTGTGACGCGCTTTCGCAATGAACGCCTTGGCCCAAGCCAGACCGTGCATCCTGTTGCAGCGCCCGCTTGGTGGGCCGCGCTGAGGCGTATCTCGGGCTGGGTGATCATCGACGCCCCGGCGCTGAACCAGTCCAGTCTCGGGCTGCGCCATGCGCAACAGGCGGACGGCGTCGTGCTTGTCATCAAGGCCGATACAACCCCGGCCGAGGAGGTATCTGCCCTCCGCGCCAGCCTTGAAGCGACCGGTGCCAGTATTCTCGGTGCTGTTCTCAATCGCGCCGCTGGCCACCGGTAGCGAGGGGCAGGCGGGCTATGGGCGCTCGCCCGCTGCCTGCGGGGCGAAGTCCCACGTGCCCGTGATGTGCGGGCGCTTTCGGCTGTAAACTCAAGGCGTTGCAGCAAGTCTGCCGGATATTCTCTCCCCTTAGCGGCAAATCAGACTTGCCCCCTCGGACGCTGATCTATAGGGATTTTGGTCGCTGGAGAGGTGGCCGAGTGGCTGAAGGCGCGCCCCTGCTAAGGGCGTATACGTTAA
>CAYPDA010000012.1:0-40543 GCA_964409375.1 uncultured Hyphomonas sp. | reverse complement strand
AATCTGTTTGATTCACTCAGTCCGCACGGTGCTCTAGGCGGAGCTGCTGCCGCCGAAGCCAGAAATATCCATCAGATACGCCGGGACCGCGCATTGCTGTCGACAGACGCAATGCGCGGGCTCAATTTCTTCCCTACCTGGCGCGGGCACGGAGCCCTCTGTAGTCCCTGTTAACTGACAATCTGCTTTGACAAACCGGAGCAGGCTCGCAAAGGCGTTCCCTACATTGGGCCTGAAGAGCGTGAGCGATGGAACCTGATCCGGGCCACCGGTCGATCTGGAATGAAAAGCGTCTGCGCTTTGCCATCGAAGGCTCGGGCGTCGCGCTTTGGGCGTGGAATGTCGACACAGACAGGCTCATTCTCGATCCGCGCGGCTACGACCTGTGGGGCGTTCCGCGCGATACCCAGGTCACCTTCGAGGATTTGTCATCGCACATCCACCCCGCAGACCGCGACCGGGTGCGCGCCGCCTTCGCCGCCAGCCGGGCGCTCATCGGGCAGTATGAAATCGATTTCCGCATCCTGCTCGGAGAAGAGGTCCGCTGGGTCTCGGCCCGCGGCCAGGGCGAGGATGACGGCATGGTTGACCGTACCCTGTTCGGCATTTTCCTGAACGTCACCGGCCGCAAGCAGGCCGAGGAAAGCAATGAACTCCTCGCCGGGGAAATGAGCCACAGGGTCAAGAACCTTCTGGCCATCGCGTCTGCCCTCACATCCATCACGTCCAGATCATCCAGTTCAATTGATGACATGGCGCAGCAACTGACCAACCGCCTCATGGCGCTGGACCGGGCGCATGACCTCGTTCGCCCGCTTCCGGGTCAGATAATCTCCGACGCGCTGCTGGGTGACCTGCTCTCGGTTTTGCTGGCGCCCTACGACGATCTCGGCGCTTTCAGCGGGCGGATCCGCGTCTCGGTGCCCCGGATGGGCGTGGGGAAAGTGTCCGCCACGACGCTGGCCCTTGTCATTCACGAACTCGCAACCAACTCGCTGAAATATGGCGCGCTGTCGTGCGATACCGGGACACTGGATGTGTCTTCGACGAGCCACGGCGACGAAATCGTGATCGTGTGGACCGAAAGAGGTGGCCCGCCCGTCGCAAGCCCGACAGGGCAGGGCGGTTTCGGCAGCAAGCTCATAAACCGGGCAATGTCGATGCAGCTCGGCGGCGCCCTCTCCTGCGACTGGGATGTAGAGGGGGTCATCGTGACGCTCAGGATGGAAAGGGCGAGACTCGAGCTCTGAGCGGGCTGGAATGCCCCGGCTTCTTCCACAAGCCCTCTTGATTCCTTGCTGCGCCTCCGCCATAAGCCGCTACTTGCCGGACTCCGGGGCGACGGCATTGCCCCCTGTCCGTGTATCCTGGGCCGCCGCATTCGGTGTGAGCTCTACAGACTGAGGAGAAAAACATGCCGAAGATGAAGACCAAGAAGGCCGCTGCAAAGCGGTTCAAGATCACCGCAACGGGCAGGCTGAAGCACGGCGTGGCTGGCAAACGCCACCGCCTGATCAGCCACAACGCGAAATACATCCGTCAGAATCGCGGCACGAAAGTGGCGGCGAAAGCTGATGAGGCCCGCGTCAAGCGCTTCCTGCCCTACGGCCTCTGAGGCTCGGCAGCTTAGCTACCCCGTTGATTTTGAACCCTTACTGACAGGAGGCCACCCATGCCCCGTTCCCGCGCCAAAGTACCCGCCCACGCCCGCCACAAGAAGATCATCAAGCAGGCCAAGGGCTTTCGTGGCCGCCGCAAGAATACCTTCACCAACGCCCATGCCGCCGTCTGGAAAGCCGGCGAGTATGCCTATGTTGGCCGCAAGGTTAAGAAGCGCTCCTTCCGCTCGCTCTGGATCCAGCGAATTAACGCCGCGGTACGCATCCATGACGAAGAGCTCAACTATTCGACATTCATCAACGGCCTGACCAAGGCCGGCATTGAAGTCGACCGCAAAGTAATGGCTGACCTCGCCGTGCGCGAGCCTGAAGCCTTCGGTGCCCTCGTCGCCCAGTCCAAAGCTGCGCTCGCTTAATCAGATCCGGAGAGACTTCAGATGTCCAAAGCCCCCAGCGCCGTCCTCCATCCGAGCAAGAAGCCCCGCGTCAAGCGCCGCAACGCGAAATGGACCGGCAATCTCGCCAAACGCGCCAAGATTCGCGTGTTCGGAAATACAAAGCGTGCACGCCTTGCTCGCAAGAAGGCATCGCGCGCCTGATCCTGCGCCCCGGCCTCTGCCTCGTTTCCTGAGACGCCCGTGGGTTCCGCCCGCGGGCGTTTTGCTGATTGCATCGCCCTCGCCCTAGCGACTAGAAAGCGCGCGAAGGTTTGACCTGAAAGGGAATTTCAAAGTGTCCGATATTTCCCGGATTGAAGAAGACGCCGTGGCGGCCATCGCGGCCGCGCCGGACCTTGCCGCGCTCGACGCGGTGCGGGTGGCCGAGCTTGGCAAGAAGGGCCGGGTTTCCGGCCTGATGGGCGCGCTCGGCAAGATGGATCCCGAAGCGCGCAAATCCGAGGGGCCGAAACTGAACGCGCTGAAGGCCCGCGTTGAAGACGCTGTTCGCGCGCGCAAGGTTGTGCTGGAAGCTGCCGAGCTAGAAGCGCGGCTTGTGACCGAGCGGATCGACCTGACCCTGCCGGCGGCGCCGTCGCCGGGGGAGGGCGCGCTCCATCCAGTCATGCAGGTGTTCGAGGAAATCGCCGCGATCTTCGGCGACATGGGCTTCACTATCGCGGACGGTCCGGACATCGAGGATGACTGGTTCAATTTCACGGCGCTGAACTTCCCGGAAGGCCACCCGGCCCGCGAGACGCACGACACCTTCTTCATGAACGCAGCGGACGGCGACACACCGAAAGTGCTCCGTACCCATACCAGCCCCGTGCAGGTACGTACGATGATGGAAGAAAAGCCGCCGATCCGCATTCTCGTGCCGGGCCGCGTGTACCGCAATGACTGGGACGCGACCCATACGCCGATGTTCCATCAAGTCGAGGGGCTTGTCATCGAGAAGGGAATTCATATGGGACACCTGAAAGGCTGTCTCATCGACTTCGTAAAGGCCTTCTTCGAAGTAGACAATGTTGTTGCGCGGTTCCGGCCGCATTTCTTTCCGTTTACGGAGCCTTCGGCCGAGATGGATGTGAAGTACACCCGCAAGGGAGACGCCATCGAGATCGGCGAAGGTGACCGCTGGATGGAAATCCTGGGCTGCGGCATGGTGCATCCGAATGTCCTGCGCAATTGCGGTATCGACCCAGCCGTGCATCAGGGCTTTGCCTTCGGCATGGGCGTCGACCGCCTCGCCATGCTGAAATACGGTATGCCGGACCTGCGGCCTTACTTCGAGGCCGATCCGCAATGGTCGCGGCATTACGGCTTCTCACCGTGGATCACGCCGTCCGTCAGCGGAGGGTTGTCATGACCCTGCCTCAGGAGTGGGCGGATCTCACGCATTTTAGCTTCGGTGACAAACCTGAGATGGCGAACCGTCTGGCCTCCCTTGTCGTGGCCGGCGTCAAGACAGCAAGTTGTTCAGCCGTCGCGAACGGTTTTGAAGCAGCCCTGGGCGAGCAGCAGATTGTTCTGAGCGGCGAAGGTTGCCCTGTCGCTGTGATCGAAACGCTCACCTTGGATGTGCTGCCATTTGAAAAGGTGACGGCCGCGCAGGCGGCGCAGGAAGGCGAAGGCGACCTCAGCTATCCCTACTGGCGAGATGCCCACAAGGCCTATTTCCAGCGCGAAGGCACTTATGCAGCGGAGATGGATGTGATCTTCGAAACATTCCGGCTTGTTGCCATTATCGATGAGAACTTCGCCAACAGTGCGGCAGACGCAGTCAAAGCCGAGCGCGCAGAGGCGCATCTGGCTGGATACACAGCTCTTGGAGCGGATACATGAAGTTCTCCCTTTCCTGGCTGAACGATCACCTTGTTACCAAGGCGTCGCTTCAGGAGATTCTCGATCTGATGCTCAAGGCCGGCCTTGAAGTCGAAGAGGTAATTGATCCGCGCGAAAAGCTTGCGCCGTTTACAGTCTGCAAGGTGATTGAGGCAAAGCCTCATCCGGATGCGGACAAGCTGCGTGTCTGCACCGTGGACACAGTGGACGGCGTCAAGCAGATTGTCTGCGGCGCCCCGAATGCCCGCACTGGTATGACCGCCATCTATGCGCCGCTTGGCTCGTTCATTCCAGGGCTCGACTTCGCGCTCGACAAGAAGCCCCGCGCCATTCGCGGCGTCGAAAGCCATGGCATGATGTGCTCCTCGCGCGAGCTTGAGGTTGGCGAGGACCATGACGGCATTCTGGATCTTGATGACAGCCTCAAGATTGGCGCGCCGGCCTCCGAGGCGCTCGGGCAGAACGATCCGGTCATCGACTTCGAAGTTACGCCCAACCGGCCGGACTGGCTCGGCGTGCAGGGCATAGCGCGCGATCTTGCGGCGGCCGGCGCAGGCCGGTTCCTGCGAAATGATCCGAAAAGGATTTCCGGCAGCTTTGATTGTCCGGTCGAGATACGTCTCGAGGCGCCGGAGGCTTGCCCGGTTTTCGCGGGCGCCCTGATCCGGGGCGTCACAAATGGTCCGTCTCCGGACTGGATGCAGGCACGCCTGAAAGATGCCGGACTGCAACCTCGTTCGCTCCTGGTGGATGTCACCAACTACGTCTCCCTCGATCGTGCCCGGCCGCTGCATGTCTATGACGCGGCCAAGCTCTCGGGGCCGGTCGTCGCCCGTCTGGGACGCAAGGGCGAGCGCCTGGCGGCGCTCGATGGAAAGACCTATCCAATCACGGAAGAGATGTGCGTGATCGCCGATAATTCCGGCGTGATCGGCCTAGGCGGTGTGATGGGCGGCGAAACGACGGCTGTGACAGCGGAGACATCCGACGTCTTCATCGAGTCCGCCTGGTTCGATCCCCTGCGGACCGCGCGCACAGGCCGCGTCACCGCCATCCATTCCGATGCGCGTTACAGGTTCGAACGCGGCGTGGACCCGCAAAGCTGCTCAGAGGGGCTTAATCTCGCCATTGCGATGATCCTCGAATACGGTGGCGGCTCGGTCTCGAAGTCCCGCATCGAGGGCGGTATCCTTCCGCGCACGAAGCGCGTGACATTCTATCCACGTGATGTCGAGCGCCTGACGGGCCTGGTCGTAAAGACGGCCGAAATGAAACGTATCCTGAAGGATCTGGAGTTTGACATCGAGGATGCAGGCGAGGCCTGGTATCTCAGGCCGCCGTCGCACCGGTTCGACATGGAACAGTCGGCAGACATTGTCGAGGAGATCGCGCGGCTGATCGGCTATGACCAGTTGCCGACGACCTCCCTGCCATTGCCGGAAGGTGGCCGCCGGGTGATCACGACGCCGCGCCAGGCGCGCGTTGCAACCGCCCGGCGCGCCATGGCGGCGCGCGGCTATCTCGAAGCGGTGACCTGGAGTTTCATGGCCCGTGACCATGCCGCCTTGTTTGCCAAGACCGATGAAGCGCTTGTCGTCGCCAATCCAGTCGCGAGCGAACTTAACTATATGCGTCCCTCGATCATCGCCAACCTGGCCCAGGCTGCCCAGCGTGCCCGCAATCGCGGCGAGCGAACGACGCGCCTGTTCGAGGCCGGACCGATTTATCTTGGTGATGGCCCGAAAGATCAGCGTACGGTGATCGCAGGCCTCATGCTGCCGACAGTTGAGCGCCACTGGCAGGGCCGCGGGGTCCAACAGGATGCGTATTCCGCAAAGGCGGACCTGTTCGCAATCCTGGCGGCTCTTGGGCAACCGGAGGACCGGTTCCAGATCTCACCGCCCACCCAGCCGCACTGGCATCCCGGCCAGGCGGCCAGCGTCAAGCTCGGCCCCAAGATGACCATCGCCAATTTCGGCGCCCTCCATCCCGGCGTTCTGAAGGCGCTGGGTGTCGAAGGACCGGCCTATGCCTTCGAGATCAATTTGAATGCGCTCCCGGTGATGAAGGCCAAGACGAACAAGACCAAGCCGGTTTTCCAACGAATCGACCTGACGCCCATCCGGCGCGATCTTGCATTCCTTGTCGATGCCGGTGTGGCGGCAGGCGATGTCGTCCGCCATGCGCAGGCAGCAGAGAAGCAGCTGGTTTCGTCCGTATCGGTCTTTGATGTCTATCAGGGTCAGGGGGTGCCGAAGGGCCAGAAGTCTGTTGCCATCGAGGTGACACTTCAACCGAAGGAGGCGCTCAAGGATGAGCAGATCCAGGCGGTCATGGAGCGGATCGTGGCGGCGGTCGCCAAGGGCACAGGCGCCATGCTAAGGGGATAACGGCAGGGGACGGGCAAGGGACCGCTGGAATGGGGCTGAAGCAACGGGTCTACAAGTCACTGGCACCGGAAGCCCGCCGGGAAGGGCTCTCGCGCGCGAACCTTTTCATTGTCGGGCTGGTCGTTCTCAGCCTCATCTTCCTCGCCCTCGAGACAGAACCCGTCCTGCACCAGGACCCCGCCTGGTTTCTGACCTTCGAGATATTCAACGTCGTCGTGATTGCTGTTTTCGCGGTCGAGTATGTTGCGCGCGTCTGGTGCGCCGGCGTTGATCCTCGGTTCAGGGGCCTGCGTGGCCGGCTGCGATACATGACGCAGTTCTATTCGCTTGCGGACTTGCTTGCCTTCCTGCCGGAGCTGATCGTCACGATAACCGGCGCCGGTATGTCGCTTCTGGTGCTCCGCGTTCTCCGGCTCGCGCGCATTGTGAAGATCGCTCGCTTCATTCCGGCTTTTGATGCGCTCGGCGCTGCGCTGCGGCGGGCGAGCTCGCTTCTGCTTACCTCCCTCGCGCTGGCCGTGACGCTCGTCTATGTCTCGGCGGTGCTGCTTTACTTCGTTGAGGGACTTGCCGGGAATGAACAGGAAGCCTTCGCCTCCATTCCCCGTTCCATCTGGTGGGCGGTCGCGACCCTCACAACCGTCGGCTATGGTGATGTTTATCCAATCACCCCGCTGGGCCGTGTCTGCGCCGGTATCATCGCCCTTGCGGGCGTGGGGGTCGTTGCCCTGCCGGCCGGCGTCTTTGCCAGTGCGTTCTCGGATGAACTGCGCGAACGCGAGCTGGCCAGGTTGACGCAGGAACTCGAACAGACAAAAGCGGACGCCGCAGCGGAGAGACAGGTATGAGCGATGCATTAACGGTCGCCATTGCGGGTGTGGCGGGGCGTATGGGCCGACAACTGGCGGCCGTCGCCCTGGACCGCGGCTTTCGTATTTCCGGCGGCTCCGAAGTGCCGCAAGCGGATGTCTTCAATGAGGATATCGGCCTCCTGGCTGGGCGCCGGGCCATAGGGGTGCAGCCCGTGGCGGAAACTTCATTGGCGGCTGAGGCAGCTGATGTCTGGATCGATTTCACACGGCCTGCGGCGACCCTTGCGGCGCTGGACGCGCTGAAGACTACCTCCGTGCGCGCGGTGATCATCGGAACGACCGGATTTTCAGACACGGAGGAGCGCTGCATCGCAAATGCGGCCAAGCAGACGGCGATCGTGAAAGCCGGAAACTTCTCCATCGGTGTAAATTTGCTCGAGGCGTTGACGCGGTTTGCAGCAGCACGTCTGGGGCCGGACTGGGATATTGAAGTGCTCGAAACCCATCACCGGCTGAAGGCGGACGCGCCCTCGGGCACCGCCCTGATGCTGGGCGAAGCGGCGGCGGCCGGCCGCGGCGCGCACCTCAAGACGCTGCGCGCGGCGCCTTATGACGGGCCAGAGGCGAAGCGCGAAACCGGCAGAATAGGCTTCGCCGTGCGCCGCGCTGGGGGAGTTATTGGCGAACATGACGTGACATTCGGTTCGGAAAAGGAGCTGATTCGCCTGTCCCACACCGCACTCGACCGGTCGGTCTTTGCCGGAGGGGCGCTGCATGCGGCGGCCTGGGCGTCCGGTCAGCCACCGGGCCTCTACAATATGAACGATGTGTTGGGTCTCAGCCACACTGGCTAACGAAAGCGTTCCGACTGCCGCCGAATGCGCCTTGACGCAGCGCAACATCGTGCCAACGTGACCGACGTTTAACAATCGAGTGTCATTCGCTATCGCCATGATCGGTATTGTCGTCGTCAGCCATGGCGGACTTGCTCAGGAGCTCGTCTCTGCCGCCGAGCACGTGGTCGGGCGCCTCTGGCGGGTCCGGGCGGTATCTATTGATGCTGAAGACGACCTGGATCTGAAGCGCGAACAGATCCTCGCCGCCGTGAAGGCCTGCGATGCGGGCAAAGGCGTAGTGGTCCTGACGGACATGTTCGGCGGAACGCCCTCGAACCTTGTTCTCTCCATTCGCGGCACTGTTCCGATGGAGATTGTTTCCGGCGCCAATCTGCCCATGATGATCAAGCTGGCGGAAGTGCGAGAAGTGCTCAGCCTCCAGGAAGCCGCGCATGCCGCGGCTGAAGGCGGCCGGAAGTATGTGACTATCGCGTCCGAGCTGCTGGCCAAGCTGCCCTGATGTTGCCGCCCTCACCGGACGCAGCCGCGCGCGTTACCATTGTCAATCGCAAGGGCCTGCATGCCAGGGCCTCGGCCAAGCTGGCCAAGCTTGCGGCCACCTATGACGCCAGGATTATCGTGCGGCATGAAGGCGAGGCGGCAGACGCCCGCTCAATCATGGATCTCCTGATGCTCGTCGCGCATATCGGCTGCGAGATCGAGATCACCGCAAACGGCCCGCAAGCAGGCGAGGCGGTCGAGGCCCTTGTTGCCCTGGTCTCCAATGGCTTCGGCGAATAGGGCCGGCCGCGTCAAGCAGCCCGGCGCTTTGCTTTCCGCACTTCGAACTTGTTCAACGCATGCAGGTAAGCCTTGGCGCTCGCGACCAGCGTATCCGGATCGGACGACCGGCCCGTCGCCATAATGCCGTCGCCGTTCAGCCGTACAGAGACGGTTGCCTGCGCATCCGTGCCGCCGGTCACGGCATGCACCTGGTAAAGTTCCAGAACGGACTGGTGCGGAACCAGCTGGCGGATCGCATTGAACACCGCATCGACCGGGCCATTGCCGCGCGCAATCGAATACTGCTCCACACTGTCAATGATGAGATCGATTTCTGCCGTCTGCGGACCTTCCGTACCGGCGACGACGCGCAGGCGCTTGAATGCAATCCGTTCGCCTTCTGCCGCAAGTTGTTCATCGACCAGCGCGATGATGTCGTCATCAAAGACGTGCTTCTTGCGGTCGGCGAGATCCTTGAAGCGTTTGAAGGCATCATTCAGCGCGTCGGGCTCCAGCGTGTATCCCATCGAGTCCAGCTTGTCGCGGAAGGCGTTGCGGCCAGACAGCTTGCCCATAACGAGCGAGGTCTTGGCCACGCCGACATCTTCCGGCCGCATGATCTCATAGGTCTCAGCATTTTTCAGCATTCCATCCTGATGAATGCCGCTCTCATGCGCGAACGCATTCTTGCCGACGATGGCCTTGTTGAATTGCACCGGGAACCCCGTTATCCGGCTCACCATAGCCGAGGCGCGGGCCAGATAGGTAGAGTTGATGCCGGTCTCATAGGGCAGAGTGTCGCCGCGCACCTTCATGGCCATGACGATCTCTTCCAGCGCCGCATTGCCGGCGCGCTCGCCGAGGCCATTGATGGCGCATTCGACCTGCCGCGCGCCATTGGCCACAGCCGACAGTGAATTGGCGACGGCCATGCCGAGATCATTGTGGCAATGCGCTGACCAGATGACCTTGTCTGAATTCGGAATCGCTTCGATCAGCCTGCGGATCAGATCGCCATACTCGTGCGGATGCGAATAGCCGACGGTGTCAGGGACGTTGATCGTCAGTGCGCCGGAGGCGATCGCCGTGTCGATACATTTGCAGAGAAAATCGAACTCGGTGCGGGTTGCGTCCTCGGCGCTCCATTCCACGTCGTCCGTATGGTTGCGCGCCTGGGCCACAGAGCGGCCGACCGCTTCCAGAACCGCATTCGGCCCCATCTTCAGCTTGTGCTTCATGTGCACGGGGCTGGTGGAGATAAAGGTGTGGATGCGCGGGCGGGCGGCTTTCTTGACGGCTTCGGCGCAGCGGTCGATGTCGGCCGGCGTCGAGCGGGCGAGGCCGCAGATGACTGCCGCTTTCGACTGGGCGGCAATGGCGCTGACTGCGGCGAAGTCACCCTCCGAGGCGGCCGGAAAGCCTGCCTCGATGATGTCCACGCCCATGTCTTCCATCAGGCTGGCGAGTTCTAGCTTCTCGTTATGCGTCATGGACGCGCCGGGCGATTGCTCGCCGTCGCGCAGGGTGGTGTCGAAGATGTAGACGCGAGGTTTTGGTGTAGCGGTTGCGGCGGGATTTTCGGAGGTCATGGGGCAAAGCTCGGTGAGAATGGGGAAGAAATGTCAGTTTTCTCGATCCCCTGGCCGCGCGAACTCCGGTCAGGCCCGGTCGTCCGTCTCCGGCCAGGGGCCGGTAAGCAGAAGGTCGAGGGGCATGAACTTGCGCATACCACCTCTATTCACTGCGCTTCGGGGAGCTGTCAACCGCCTCAAGAGGCTCAGTGGGAATAATTTGCCGGGCCCTCGACGCTCGCCGCCGGAAATAGAGAAAGGCGGTTGCATACACCGCGACAGCCCCGAAGGCTGCCAGGATTGCCAGGCCGAGATTTCCCTGCAGGCCGGCGAGAATGCTGCGTCCGGCAAAGGCGACAAGGGCGATCTTCGGGATGATCCCGAGGCCCATGCCGATCCAGTAGTCGCGGAACTTTGCATCACTGACGCCGAACGCCATGTTGACGATCAGGAACGGCCCGGCCGGCACATTGCGCACGATGGCGCTGGCGGCCAGCGCATTGCGCCCGACGACCCGGGAGAGCTGCTGCACCCGCGCGCCGGCATAGCGCCGGAAAGCCTGTTCGCCGGCGAAGCGTCCGACCCAGAAGGTCACGGCGCCGGAAATCATGTTGGCAATCCAGGAATAGCCGGCCCCTTGCCACGGCCCGAAGACCGCTACGGCCGCTGCAATCAGGGCAAACTGGGGCACACCGATAAACGCCGAAATGCAGAACACCGCAACCACCACGACGACACCCCAGGGGCTGTCACTCAGCGCGCGCATCCAACCTGTCGCTTCTTCGGCGTCCGGCAGCAATCCTGCCCGCCCGGCGGCAAACACCGCAAGCACGGCCACAAGCAGGGCAATCCCCAGCAGCACGGTGCGCCGAGACGTAGCGTTGGATCGGGGCAGGTCAGCGTCGGAGCTCATGCTCGTCTGGTGCGCTGAGGCAGCCGCGGCGTCAATGGCCACGCGGCACAGCGGCTGTGCGGGTTTATGGCGGATTGCCCCGTGATAGCCTAAATCTCGATCTAATGTCTGGTTTGAAGGAGACGACAATGCCGATTATCAGGACACTGGCCGTCCTTCTGTGCGGCCTTATCATCGCTTCACCGGCCCTCGCGCAGGACGCGTTCGGGCGCGTCGAGCGATCCCAGGCGGAACTTGCCCTCGAACGGGCCGAAGCAGATTTCGAAATGCTGAAAGCTTCCCGCGAGGAGGCCCTAAATAAATGTGCCGCCCGCGACCCGGCAGCCTGCTATTCGCTGGCGGAATACCAGCGTACCGGGCGCGGCGGTGTGCAGGACCTTGCCGGCGCGGCTGTGAGCTACAGGAAAGCCTGCGATGCCCGCGATGGACGCGGCTGCGCTGGGCTTGCCTATATGACGGTTCACGGGCGCGGCGTGTCGGCGAACCCGGCTGAAAGCCGCCGGCTCTATCGCAAGGCCTGTGATCTCGGCGAAGTCAGCGGCTGCGCGGCCTGGGGCAACATGGCCTTCACCGGTGCCGGTGGCCCGAAGGATGTGCATGGCGGAACGGGGGCGCTGACCGATGCGTGTAATCGCGAATATGAGTGGGCCTGCGCGCAGATGCGCACACTCGGCACATTCGATGCCCGCGACCGGCCGATGGACCGGCTTCGCAATATGCAGAGCCAGTGATCAGCCGCCGGGGAGCCGGCTTGGCGCCGGTGATGCCGGATGCGGGTCTGCTTTCCACGGCCGATGCCTGCGCGCATCGAGCAGGGCGATTGCCTCATCGGCCCGCCGTATGTGTGTCTCAGGCCGCTCCGGTGCGATCATGACATCCCCGTCAATCCTTGTGCCGGGGGCGGCTGTGATCGAAGGCGCAAAGATGACGCCGTCAATCTGACCGCCGGTGTGAACGTCGATCAGACGGCTTGCAGCGATATCGCCTTTGATGCTGCCGCGGACGATGATGTCTGCTGCCCGCACGCGGCCCTCGACGCTCGCGCCGGCTTCAACCGTGAGACAGCCTTCGCAGGTCAGGCTGCCGATGACTTGCCCGGAGAGATGGACCGGGCCGCCAAAAACCAGCTCGCCTTCCAGGCGGCAGTCCGGGGCAATCCGGCTGGGGGCCACATCTGCTTGTGTTTGTGCTGCCATCGGCTCGGCTCCCTCGCCCGTAAGGCCTGCTCGTCCCAGCGGCAGAGACGTGCCGGGAGGGTCACTTCATGATAGCACAACCCATATGCGTGCTGCGCCGTTCCTGTGTGCGATTCTGATCGCTTTTTCTCCGCTTGCATGCGGCGGGCCAGCCTCGCAATCAGGCGCCCCGGAGCGGGCATCGGTCGTGCCGCGCGGCGCCGAAGGCATCGACCTGTCACACCATAATGGGCCAGTAGACTGGCCCCGCCTTTCTGCAACGGATCGCAGTTTCGTCTATATCAAGGCAAGCGAAGGGACCAGCCTGACGGATCCGCGTTTCCAGGAAAACTGGCGGGAAGCCTTGCGCCATGGCTGGCAGGCGGGCGCCTATCATTTCTACCTTCTCTGCCGCGGGGGCGAGGCGCAGGCCGCAAACTTCATGCGTCAGGTCGAGGTGCGCTCGGGCACGATGCCGCCGGCGGTCGATCTTGAGCATGCGCACAACTGCGCCCCGCCGGGCCCCCGCGAAGAGACGCTTTCCGAGTTGCGGATATTTTTGGATGCTCTGGAGGCGGAGTATGGCGCCGTGCCGGTGATATACACGACGCCCACCTTCCATGCCCAATGGCTGGAAGGCGAGGATTTCGGTCGCTACCCGCTCTGGATCCGCTCGCTGGATGGCCCGCCCGCGCTGCCGCATGCGATCTGGCAGTATTCGATGCAGGGCCGGCTACCCGGCATATCTGGCCCGGTCGATCTCAACCGCGCGGCGGAGTAATACGACGAGTGAATGATCTCCGCCCCGCCAACAGACGTCGTACGCTCGTGTACGGATTGGCTGAGAAGGCGAAGTATTCAGGGATGAGCCGCTAGTTCCGGCTCTTGTCCACCAGGCGGTCGTTCTGTGCCCAGTGCATCATGCCGCGGAGTTTCTCGCCCACTTCCTCGATCGGATGAGAGTTCATCCGCTGGCGCATAGCGTGGAAGCCCGGCGCGCCGGCCTGGTTTTCGAGAACCCAGTTGCGCGCAAACGTGCCGGTCTGGATATCATCCAGAACCTTCTTCATGGCGGCCTTCGTGTCGTTCGTGACGACGCGCGGCCCCGAGACATATTCTCCGTACTCGGCGGTGTTGGAGATCGAATAGTTCATGTTGGCGATGCCGCCTTCATAAATCAGGTCGACGATCAGCTTGGTCTCGTGCAGGCATTCGAAATAGGCCATTTCTGGCGCATAACCGGCTTCGACCAGCGTCTCATAGCCGGCCTTGATCAGCTCGACGATGCCGCCGCAAAGCACAGCCTGCTCGCCGAACAAGTCTGTTTCGGTCTCTTCACGGAAGGAAGTTTCGATGACACCGGCGCGGGTGTTGCCGATTGCCTTGGAGTAGGAAAGGGCGACGGCCTGCGCCGTGCCGGTGGCGTCCTGGTGGATGGCGATCAGGCCCGGCAGGCCGAAGCCCATCTGGTACTGCGCGCGGAGCGTGTGGCCAGGGCCCTTGGGGGCGGACAGGGACACATCCACATCTGCCCGTGGACGGATCAGATTATAGTGGATGTTGAAGCCGTGGCCGAACATGATGTGCTGGCCGGCGCGCAGGTGCGGCTCGATCTCGTTGGCGTAGAGTACGGCCTGTTTCTCGTCCGGTACGAGGATCATCAGCACGTCGGCCCATTTGGCCGCTTGGGCCGTTGTGACGACCTGCAGGCCAGCTGCTTCAGCTTTCTTGCGCGAAGCAGAGCCTTCCTGAAGCGCAACGCGGATATCCTGAACGCCGGAATCCTTGAGGTTCAGGGCGTGCGCATGGCCCTGGCTGCCATAGCCGACGACAGCCACTTTCTTGCTTTTGATCAGGGCAAGGTCAGCATCGCTTTCATAATAGATTTTCATTGGCTTCTATGAGCTCCGGTCATTGAGTTGTCTGGTTTGTGGCGGGTCAGGTCAGGAGGCGTCGCAGCTCCAGGCACTGCTGAGATTGGCAACACCGATGACGAGATTGTTAAGACGATTGATTTCGTCCTCGCTGCGGGCATGGCGCGAGAAATGTTTTTCGCCGCCGGGCAGGTCTAGACGGGTGATGACATCATGGCTGTCGAGGATCAGCCTGACTGTGCGCGAACCATCCGGGTTCAGGGTGCTTTCTTCGCGCGGGCCATAAGCCGCTGGCGCGTCGGCATCAATACTGCCGAGCAGCTCCGTCAATTCGCTGACGACGTCTCCCGGCAGGGTTGTGCCCATCCGGCAAGCCGCCGGACGCCCATTGCCACCTGCCCAGGGCACTGAGCGTGCCTCGAGGAACTTCCAGCCATGCTCTTCGTAGACCGAATACACATAGGCAGAGCCGCTGGGCGAATAGGTGTCCACGATCTCGATCCGGGCCTCCGGCAAGGCGCCGTGCAGGAGTTCGGCCTTGCGGGCGATTTCACCGGCCCGGTCAATGTCGCAGCGCAGGCGCAGGGTGTCGGCGCTGTCAGTGGCGGGCGATGCCAGCCGCTCAGGCAGACAGCTCTCCGGCTCGGCCAGGGCGAGGGACGGCGGCGCCGCGAGGAGGAGTGCAGCTGCCAGGATGCGCGCGCGTATCACCCTTTTTCTTTCCCTCGCTTGATCGACAGGACACCTGTCCGGCTGACTTCGACCAGCCCAAGTGGGCGCATCAGGTCGATGTACTGCGTTAACTTGTCTGAAGCACCTGTCAGTTCGAAAATAAAGCTTTCATTAGTGGTATCTATAACACGGGCGCGGAATATTTCAGAGATACGGAGCGCTTCAACACGTTTTTCGCCGGTTCCTGCGACTTTGATGAGCGCCAATTCCCGTTCGATGCCGCGTTTTGACTTCGTGATATCGATGACTTCGGCCACGGGAACGAGCCGCAGAAGCTGCGCCTCGATCTGTTCGAGGATATGCGCCGTGCCCTGCGTGACGATCGTGATGCGCGACCGATGCTGGCTTTCATCGATTTCGGCCACGGTCAGGGAGTCGATATTGTAGCCGCGCGCAGAGAACAGGCTCACGACCCGGGCGAGCACGCCCGGCTCGTTGTCGACGATCACCGCAAGTGTGCGCCGCTCAATGGCCTCGTCCTCATGCGAGAGGAAATAGGCTGATTTCGGGCCGGGCGGGGGGCTCGTGGCACCATCGCTCATCAGGAGTGCTCCGGTTTGCTTTGATTGGCTGAGTTGCGCTCGAGATCCACGTCCGGACGGCGTGCCAGCAGGGCGTCGCGCAGTGCTTCAGACCGGTCCAGAGCCTGCTTGCGGATCTCTCTGGTCTGCTGGTCATAACGCCCGACAATCTGGTCCAGCCGCCGGGGATCGAGATGGGCCTGAAGTTCGGAGACGAGGAGGCGGCGGCAGTCATCGATGAAAGCCGCGCTCTCTTCGCCGGAGGGCCCGCTGTCTCGCACAATGCCTTGCACTTCGTGATAGGAGAACATCAGCGCATTGAGGATCGGCGGCCGCTTCCCCTGATAGGCGCTTTCCTTGCCCGCACCGGTTTTGTCGGGGGCAATGTTCGGAAAGAACAGCCGTCCACGATCCACCAGTGTCGACAAGGTGACAAGCAGGCCGGTGCGCGAGGCTTCAAAGCCCGCTTCATTGGCATGCATGTGGCGGGTGCGGGCAAACACGGCGCACCGGGCCAGCGTGTCGATGGCTGCGCCGCCCCAGTCGAGGCTAGCGCCGTCGATGCTCTGGCGCAGGCGCTCGGTCTGCAGCTTGCGCTGCTTGGCGGTTTCGCCGCGGGCCACGAAGGCGCTGACAAGCGCGACCAGTGCCGAGACAATCGCAATGATCATCTCGGGATAGGCTCGCACCAGATCGAGGAGTGTGTCTGTATTCATACCGTCCCCGCGCCGCGGTCTTTGCTGAGGCCGGTCTGCATCATACCAGCTTCCGGCCCGCCTCACTGACTTCGTTACCAATTATCTCGCCGAGGATCATCTGGTTGTGCGCAGAGCCTGACGGGATCATGGGCAGGCAGTTCTCCGCCCGCTCGATTCGGCAATCGAATAATACCGGCCCGTCATGGTTGATCATCTCGAGGATTCCGGCGTCGAGGTCTGCCGGGTCGTCGCAGCGGATGCCATAGGCGCCGAGCGCGTCGGCCAGCTTGACGAAGTCCGGCAGGGTCTCGGAATAGGAGTGCGAATAACGCTCGCCATGGAGCAGTTCCTGCCACTGGCGTACCATGCCCATCCACTCATTATTTAAGATGAACACCTTCACCGGCAGCTTGTGCTGCACGGCGGTGGAAAGCTCCTGCAACATCATCTGGATCGACGCTTCCCCGGCGATGTCGATGACCAGAGCGTCGGGATGCGCCGCCTGAACACCGACCGCCGCCGGCAGGCCATAGCCCATCGTGCCGAGCCCGCCGGAGGTCATCCAGCGGTTCGGATCCTCGAAGTGATAGAATTGCGCCGCCCACATCTGGTGCTGGCCGACTTCGGTGGTGATGTAGGTGTCCCGGTCGCGCGTCAGCTCATACAGGCGCTGCACGGCATATTGCGGTTTGATCACGCTGTCGGAGTTTGCGTAAGCAAAGCAGCGCCGCGCGCGCCAGGTGTCGATCTGCGTCTTCCAGGGACCAAGGTCCGGCATCTTCCGCTTCTTCCGTTTCAGCTCCAGGAGCAGCGCCTGCAGCGTCTCGGCGCAGTCACCGACGACCGGAATGTCCACCCGCACGATCTTGTTGATCGAGGACGGGTCGATGTCGATGTGGATCTTCTTCGACTTCGGCGAGAAGGCGTCGATCCGCCCTGTCACCCGGTCATCAAAGCGCGCGCCGATGCACACCATAACATCGCAATCATGCATCGCGTTGTTCGCTTCGAAGCTACCATGCATGCCGACCATGCCCAGCCAGTCGGGATGCGAGGCGGGGAAAGCGCCAAGACCCATCAGCGTAGAAGTGACAGGCACACCGGTCACGGCCTGCAACTCGCGCAGGAGTTCAGACGCGCGCTGCCCGGAATTAATGACGCCGCCGCCGGTATAGAAGATCGGCCGCCAGGCGCGGGTGAGCAGGTCCACCGTCGCCGTGATGGCCTCGGGGGCGGGCCTGGTCTGGGGCATATAGGTCGGTTTGTGGATACCGGCCTTGCCGATATAAGAACCGGTCGCGAACTGGATATCCTTAGGTATATCGATGACCACCGGGCCGGGGCGGCCATGGGTGGCGATGTAGAAGGCCTCATGTATCGTCCGGGCCAGCTGGTTCACATCGGTCACGAGATAGTTGTGCTTGGCGCAGCTGCGGGTGATGCCGGTCGTGTCGCATTCCTGGAACGCGTCCGTGCCGATCAGATGGGTCGGCACCTGGCCGGTGATCACGACCATCGGGATCGAGTCCATCATCGCATCGGTGATCGGGGTGACCATATTGGTCGCGCCGGGGCCGGAGGTGACAAGCGCCACGCCGCATTTTCCGGTCGAGCGCGCATAGCCTTCGGCGGCATGACCGGCGCCCTGCTCATGGCGCACCAGAATATGCCGGATCGCGTCCTGGCCAAAAAGCGCATCATAAATCGGCAGTACAGCGCCGCCCGGATAACCGAACATAACGCTTACGCCCTGTTCCTTGAGGGCCTCCACGACGATCTCGGCCCCGGTCATCATACGGGGAGAAGAGGTTTCTGCCTTCTGGCTGGCAGGTTTCGCCTGGGTTTTCGTGTTCATGGGCGTCAGGTCCGGTGGGCTTCAGGGAGAGAGTGGGCTGAGACGGCTTGGCAAAGAAAAAAGGGCTCCCGGAGGAAGCCCTTTACTGCGCGCACCCGCAACTGCCCGGCAAAGGGCAATTACGGGCACATAAGAATTACTACAGTGTCTGCGCGCATCTGGCGTTTCCTCAATCGCGTGTCAGAAGGCATAATCTTCTGCAGCGGCTCTGTCAATCTCACGATATAGGGCAAAAATCACCCTCATGCGGTCGGAGATCTCAGGTGACGGAATGCGCGGCCAGAAGGGAAACTGCCGCCCGATCCAGGTGAATTGCCGCTTGGCATAGCGCCGCGAGTCGCGCTTGGCGCTTTCCGCGGCCTCTTCAGCGCTGATCTCCCCGCGTACAAAGGCGGCCAGCGACGGCATCCCGAGCGCCTTCATGCAGGGAAGCTCCGGGTCTAGGTCTCTGGCGACCAGCGCCTGCGCTTCAGCCATTGCTCCTTGCATCAGCATGCCTTCGAAGCGCCGGTCGATCTTGCGGTATAGCGCAGCCCTCGGCGGCGTCAGGGCAACGCCCATCCACTCGCCGTCCTTGAGCACGGGAGGTTGGCGGTCTGTCTGGAAGTCGCTGAGCGGACGGCCAGTAGCGAGCCAGACTTCATAGGCGCGGGCCAGCCGCTGGCGGTCTCCGCTACCGAGGCGTTCTGCCAGATCCGGATCGTGCGGCATCAGGCGGCGGCGCAGGCCGTCGGCGCCTTCGGTCTCGCCGATCGCGCGGACTTCGGCGCGGATCTCCTCCGGCACCGGCGGGATATCCGACAGGCCTTGTGTCAGCGCCATAAGATAGAGCCCGGTGCCGCCCACGATCACGGCGGGCCTGTTCAGGCGCTGCAGCCGCAGGATTTCAGCGCGGGCAGCTTCCAGCCATTCGCCAGTCGAAAAGCGCGTCCCGCCATCGACAAAGCCGAACAGATGATGCGCCACACCAGCCATTTCGTCTTCAGTCGGGCGTGCGGAGATCACCTGAAGGTCGCGGTAGACCTGCATGGAATCGGCATTGATGACCTCGCCGCCGAGCCGGCGCGCCAGTTCTGTTGCAAGGGCCGACTTACCGCTGGCCGTCGGGCCGTGGATGAGGATTGCTGGATGCATCCTCTACAACTAGGGACTTGCCCGGCATTGGGAAAGCCACCTAGACCTCGCCCGATGCCAGCTTGCGGAGAATCGGCGTGGAAGAAACTCATGCGGCGAGCTCAGACCTTGCGGAAATGAGGGCATATGGCATAGCCCTTGTCGCACGCCGTACCCTCCCGGACATGGCCGCCCGGCTGACGGCCCGCATCGCGCAGGCCTGCGGTCAGCGCGCCGATATCGTGCCCCTTTCGCAGGAAGGGGAGCCTTTCGGCGCCTTCTACAGCTATGCGGATCTCCCGTCGGGTGCGGTCCCCGGCCTTCGCCGCGCCTTCGACGAACAGGAGGACATCGACGCTTTCATCGGTTCGCCTCGCGCCATGCAGCCAAGCTGCGTCCTTGTCTCTGACATGGATTCCACGATCATCGGCCAGGAATGCATCGATGAGATCGCAGACGCCGTCGGCCTGAAGCCCGTCATCGCCGAGATCACCGAACGGGCGATGCGCGGTGAACTCGACTTTGAATCTGCGCTCGTCGAGCGCGTCGGCATGCTCAAAGGCCTGCCACTCGCGGAGCTCGAGCGCACCTTTGAGGAACGGATCACCCTCAATCCCGGCGCGCGAACGCTCATCCGCACCGTCCGGGCCCAGGGCCACAAGACGCTCCTCGTATCGGGCGGTTTCACCTATTTCACGGCCCGTGTGGCCAGGCTGGCCGGGTTTGAACTGGACCGCGGCAATACGCTGATTAATGACGGTGAGGCCCTGACAGGCGAAGTAGCCCGTCCGATCCTTGGCCGGGAAGCGAAGCGCATTGCCCTTCTCGAACAGGTCGAGCGGATGCGCGGCACAGCTGAAAACGCAATCGCCCTCGGCGACGGCGCGAATGATCTCGACATGATCCGCGCCGCCGGCATCGGCGTCGCCTACAAAGCAAAGCCGATCGTCGCTGCGGAGGCGAACGCCTCGATCCGCCACACGGATCTCACCGCCGCCTTATATTTCCAGCGCTACGAAACGCGCCAGTTCGTGCGCGGCTGAGGGGCGCAAATGTCATCCATCCGCACGCGTCTGTTTCAGTCCTGGTTCCGTCTCAGCCGGCCGATGACGCTGGGCGTGCGTGCGGCGGTCGAGAATGAGGCCGGTCACGTCTTCATGGTGCGCCACACCTATGTCAAAGGCTGGCATATGCCCGGCGGCGGGGTTGAGCGAGGTGAACCGGCTTTGGAGGCATTACGGCGTGAGCTCGTCGAGGAAGCCGGTGTTCGACTTATTGCTGACCCGCTGGTCGTCAGCCTTTACTCGAACCACCACATTTTCCCCAATGACCATGTCCTGTTCTGCCGCGCGCCCTGGGGTAGTTGGGAGGCGGTGCCGGCGACACAGCGCGGCGAGATCGCCGAAACCGCCTGGGTCGATCCGCTCGTTCCGATCGAAGGCGCCACGGCTGGCAGCCTGATGCGGTTTGAGGAGCTTTATCGCGGCAGACCGACTTCGCCTTATTGGGCGGTCAGGCTGCCCTGAAGCCCGGCTGCCTGCGCGAAGGCGACCAGGGCAGGCAGGCACAGGAACGCCAGCATTCCGAACAGGATCGCGGCAATGCTTGGTCTGGGGCGCGGCCAGTGTCTCATGTCGCAAGTTTTTCCGCTGGAATGTGTCTGAACACAGGCGGGAAAAAGTTCAGCTTGGGATAGTTTCTGAAATCTTCGTAACCTCGCAGTTAACCCCTGATTAACACATGCGGCGCAATCTGGGCATATGACGGTTCCCCCTGCCGTCATGGATGACGACCCTGTTCTGAGCGGACCTAAAACTCCTCGCTTGTAGCCGTTCTGAATTGTCGCGCGCCGGCCTGCTTCCCCAGGCCGGCGCTTTCATTTTGCGGTTCAGCGGCGGATCGCCCGCACATATTGCGCCGCCGTCAGCAGTGACAGCGCCGCCGCCCCCCAGAGCATCAGGACAAGAGCTGCTGTCCCGATCCGGGCGATCAGGCCGGCATCGCCCGCAGTCGCCGTCTCGGGCGCGGGCCACAGCGCGAGGGGCAACATCAGCCCGGCAATCGCCAGCATCTCAATCGCGGTTTTGGACTTGGCGAGGTTCGACGGCGCGACAGCTCCCGCCGCTTCGGGCCGTGTGCGTAGCCATGTCATGAACACGTCGCGCGCAATAATGAGCGCGGCGGGCACATAAATCAGCCAGCTTTTGAGCGCGAGCGCGAGCGCGATGAGCGCGGCGCCGACCAGCAGCTTGTCGGCAATCGGGTCGAGCCAGACACCGAAGCGGCTCTCGGCCTTGAACTGCCGCGCGGCCCACCCATCGAGAAAATCCGTGAGGACACCCGACAGGAATGCCAGAAGCGCAAACTGATGCCAGAGCTGCTGGAATGTCAGGAGGCGCTGACGCTCCAACCCGGCTTCGGTGCTTTCCGCCAGCATCGCTTCAATGCCCGCGGCCCTGAGCGCGCCGAGCAGGACGAGGGCTGCGAACACGCAACGTGAAACCGTTAGGGCGTTGGGAAGCCAGGCAAGCATGCTGCCTCGTCTGCCAGCCGCCACAGCAGGCGGCAATGGCCGGGCGCATTACTGTTTCAGCCGAAGCTCCGAAATCGAGCGGGCGATGTTGCGATAGACCTGCAGGAGCTCCTCACCGCTTGCGGCAGAGAACACATGCGAGGGCGATGTTGCGCAATATTCCAGGATGGTGCGGCCATCGCCGGTCCGCTCGGCATTGCCAGGCACCTGGAAACCCACCGTGTAGATCTGGATCCGGCGGGTCGACGCCTTCATCGCATCACACAGGTCCATTGACTGGGCGAAGCTGGTCTTGCCGGAGGTCGGATGGTGGACATTGAATTCGCCGTCCGTCATCAGGATGATCGCCTTGGATGTCTGCGGCTCGAGATAGGGCAGGGGTTCGGACGCCTCAGGCCAGATGCCGGCCCATTCCGGGGACACCAGATACCAGCCCCAGGCGATGCCGAGATGTCCCGCTGTGCCGCCCTCGGCAATCAACGCATTTACATGTGCCTTCAGGGCAGCCTTGTCATCTGTCAGCGGGACAGGGCCGGACGGCATGCAGGTGCCGTGGCGGCCCTGGTATGCGCCCACGCTGTACCCGGTTGCGCCCTGGCTCTCGACATTCATCCAGCCATCATATTTCGCAGTGCTCCACCCGGTGAAATTCCAGCGCGGATTGCCGGCACCAAGCCAGTGCCCCGGGCCGGGCGCCGCGTCGGTCGCGGCATGCGCGCCCGTCCGCTCATGAATGCACTGGTCTTTCAGATTGGTCTGGTCAAAAAAGCGCCGCACCGTGTTCCAAGTGTAAGATGAGTTGCGCCCGCAGGTACCCCAGCTGTTACAGATGCCGCGCTGATAGTAGAAGAACCTCCGCCCGGTGGACTGGTCGATCATCCGCGATGTATTATAGGTGTTATACCGGCTCTGGGCGTTTGCGTTGGAGCTGTCATCCCCGAGTGTCACGGTATCGGTAACGGCGTTGATGTAAGGTCCGGCGTTCACAGCGTGGTTGTAGCTGGTGATGGCGAGCCGGACCGTGCCTTCGAGAGGATTGTTGTCTGGCAGCAATTCGTCAAAGGCTGCACTGGCCGCGGTCTTCAATTGGTTCAGCCGGTTCAACTGGTTCATCGATCCGGAAACGTCGAAGATGAAAGCGACATCCAGCCGCCCGACACCATAAGTTGACGTCGAGCGAACGTTGAAGGTGACTTCATCATGCCCCAGCAGACCGGCGAGATAGGTCTGCTGCCGGCATTGAACGCGGCCCATGATATCGTAATTTGTTTCGTCGAAACTCACGGCCACCGGATCGCAGTCGAGTCCGCCGCCCTGCTCGTCGAACATCGTTCGGGCATAGCGCGCGACATCAACAGTGACTTCAGCGGCGCTCACACCCGTCTGGCGCGACAGCGCACCTGCCAGCACGGCCGAGTCGAGCGATGCCTGAACCTTTGCCTTCTGGCGGACGGTGTTCTGCAGATCGATGGCAACGCCTGCCAGCCCGAGGATGGCGGGAACCATGAATGCCGAGAGCATCGCAACATTGCCGCCGCGGGCGCGCCGGAACGCCCTCGCCGCCTGCGCTATACTGACTCTATTGCCCATCATTGCGGCCCCGCAAACCGGATCGTCCGGTGACACCGCAATCTCGCAGGCTGCGCTTGCTTCCGTGTAAGTGCGGGCCGTGCAATTTCAGTCCGCCCGGCAGGTGGATGTTAACACTGTCGGAGGCAGGGCAAATTGCGCCGGGCTGACTTTCGACTCGCCTGACCGGGACCAATTCATTTATCCTGACCCCGATTCGGAGGGGTAACCCCATGCAGCAATACCATGCCCTTATGCAGGATATTCTGGACAACGGCGAAGAGCGGGGGGACCGCACCGGCACCGGCACGCGGGGCGTCTTCGGTCGGCAAATGCGGTTTGACCTGGCTGAAGGCTTTCCGATGGTCACGACCAAGCGGCTTCATCTGCGCTCAATCATCGTGGAGCTTCTCTGGTTCCTCCGGGGCGACACGAACATCGCTTGGCTCAAAGACAACGGCGTCTCGATCTGGGATGAGTGGGCCGATGAGAACGGTGATCTCGGCCCCGTCTATGGAAAGCAATGGCGAAGCTGGGCGGCGCCGGACGGCCGCATGATCGACCAGATCCAGTGGGTGCTGGACGAGATCCGCACCAACCCCAATTCGCGCCGCCTGATCGTCTCGGCCTGGAACCCGGCAGACGTGGACGACATGGCGCTGCCGCCCTGCCACTGCCTGTTCCAGTTCAATGTCATGGGCGGGAAGCTCAACTGTCAGCTTTACCAGCGGTCTGCGGACGTCTTTCTCGGCGTGCCGTTCAACATCGCCTCCTATGCGCTGCTGACGTTGATGATGGCCCGGGCGACGGGGCTGAAGCCCGGTACATTCGTGCACACTTTCGGCGATGCGCACCTCTATCTCAATCATCTGGATCAGGCGCGCCTGCAGCTGACGCGCGAGCCCCGCGCCCTGCCGGTGATGCACCTCAATCCGGACAAGACCGACCTGTTCGGCTGGGAGTTTGAGGATTTCCGTGTCGAGGGCTACGAGCCTCACCCGCACATCAAAGCGCCGGTCGCGGTCTGAGCTTCAGCCAGCGGCCAGCTCACAATCAACATGCGCGCCGGTCTCGACCGTGATCGGGAGGGGCTGTTCGAAGCGGCTGCAGATCATCTGCGGTCCTTCAATATCCGCTGGTAGCGCATAGACTTCAATGAGCACCCGCGCGTCACCCTCGGCCTCCCGCGAAGCGAGGGCGGCATCGAAGGTTCCGCCGAGGATGATCGACTGGTTGCGGACGCTGACCTCGCGGGTCTCACCGCCGAGTTGAATGACCGGCGAATGCGGCTGCAGCTGGCCGCGAGGCCGTCCAAAATACTGTGCGGTCAGCCCGATATGCTGACCGGCTGCATCCAGCGCGTCGGCCAGGTCAGACGACAGGGCAACATCGAGCCGGAAGGGCAGGGAGATCAGCCGCGTTTCCGGCGGCTCAGGCGAGGCCATCTCTGGCGCATATTCAACAGGATCCCTCGCCGCCCCGCGGGAGGAAAGGCTCGCGCAGGCGCTGACCAGCAGCAGGAGCAGGAGGGCGGGCGCGATCTTCATCCATCCTGTGTCGCGTCTCGCGCTGTGTCTGGCAAGGCCCATAAGTTCGCTTGCCGAAGTGCGGGAACCAATGCACCTGGAGGTCGGGTTGAGGTGTGGGGCGCACACGGCCCAGTTGGTGGCATTGATGAAACCCGTCATCGCCGAGTTCTTCGGTACCTCTACCCTTGTCCTGTTCGGATGCGGCTCAGCAGTGCTGGCCGGCGAACAGGTCGGCCAGCTTGGCATCGCCTTCGCCTTTGGCCTCTCCATCGCGGCGATGGCCTAAGGCATTTGCCCGGTCTCGGGCTGTCATGTGAACCCGGCCTTCAGCTTCGGCGCATTCATCGCGGGGCACATGCCGCTCAGCATCATGCTGCAATTCTGGGCGGCGCAGTTCATTGGCGCTGTCGTCGCTACAGGCGTGTTGTATCTCATCGCGTCCGGTACGGCGGGCTACAACCTCGCTGGAAACGGACTCGGCCAGAATGGCTAGGGGGCGGGCTATCTCGGCGAATACACGCTGGCTGCTGCCCACGTGTTCGAGATTGTGGCCAACTTCCTGTTTCGGGTCGTAATCCTCGGGGCGACCCAGAAGGCGGCGCCTGGTATGGTCGCAGGGCTAGCGATCGGGCTTACGCTTGTCGTGATCCACATCGTCGGCCTTCAGGTGACGGGCGTGTCGGTCAACCCGGCGCGCAGTTTCGGCCCGGCTGTGCTTGTGGTCGGGCAGGCGGTCTCGCATCACTGGCTGTTCCTGTTCGCACCCCCGCTCGGCGCGGCGCTGGCGGTACTTCTGTTCCGGCAGAAATTGCCCGAAGTCGAGTAAGCTGTCTTGCTCACTCCTGGCCGGCACAGACGGTCTGAGAGCCTATCTCCTGACCCTGCCTTGATTGCCTGGGGAAAGCTGCGGAGATGGCGCATTGACGGGCTTCGCCCGTCGAGGTGGACGAATGCAGGCGCTTTGGGCAACGCTCACAAGCAGGGCGCAGGCGCAGGTGGCCCGGCCGAAAGGCCGGGATCAGCACCGACCACTCAGATCAAGCCTCATATGCCGAGATAAGCCCCTTGTCCTCGCGCCGGCGGATCACCCAGCAGACAAGCACGGCGCCAACCATCTTGCCGATGACGAAGACGACCCAGTTGGCAGGGTGCAGCATATTTCCCGGCTCTGCGCCCAGTTGCATCTGCTGCGCAATATCTGCGCCGTAGAGGAACACGGTGGTGTCCACCGGCGAAGCGAGTGCGCTGGAAATCAGGATGCGGGTCGAGAGCCGGTATTTGGTGAAGGTGAAGACCAGCCAGTCAACGGCCTCCGAGATCGCAAAAGCGATGCCGCTGGCCAGTGCGATTACGGGCCAGGCGTAAAAGAACGACCAGGCAACGGCGATCGCCATAAGGATCAGCACCCTGTGGCCCATCTCGCGCTGGACGAAGTCGCGCACCACGAAGACCATGCCGGTGACCATCGTCATCGGATGCAAGGCAATGCCCTGGCGCCAGACTTCCCCCGGATCCACGATCTGGAACTGGGGAATCACCCCGAACGACCAGTTCAGGAAGGGTATCAAAGCGACATATATCAGCGCCCAGCCCTTGCCCTGCAGAGACCAGATCGCGGCGAAGGTCAGAGCAAGCGCCATCAGCGCTGGTAGCAACAGGCGCGGCTCATTGTTCGTCAGCACAGCGACGAGATCAAACATAAAAAACGCGGCTCCCCGTATCAGCTTTCCGCAGCTGTGGCTGTGTTCCGTTCTTGCTTAACCCATGCCCAAAAAGCGAGGAAGCGGTCAAATGGGGACTGCGCCCAGCGGACAGTAAAGAAAGTAAGCGACAAGTCTTATGTCCACACATGTGAAACTCTGCCTGATCGTTGCGCAGGCGCGCAACGGCATAATCGGGTCCGAAGGGCAGCTGCCCTGGCGGCTCAAGGACGACATGGCGTTTTTCAAGCGCACGACCATGGGCGCGCCTGTGATCATGGGCCGCAAGACCTGGGAAAGCCTGCCTGTCCGGCCCCTGCCGTCGCGCGAGAACATCGTTCTGACGCGTGACTGGGACTATGATGCGCCCGGCGCGCGGGTCTATTCGAGCTTTCCGGCGGCCGTGAATGCCGGCCGCGCGATCGCAGCGCGCGAGGGGCGCGACGAGGTGTTCGTGATCGGCGGCGCGGAGATCTATGCCGCCGCGCTGCAGCTCGCTGACCGGATCTACCTGACCGAGGTCGATGCCGACGTGTCCGGCGATGTCCGCTTTCCGGAGCTCGACATGCGCCACTGGTCGCAGGGCGATCTCGAATCCTTTCCGGCCGGCGAGGGCAATGACCATGCCTTCACCATCCGCCGCCTCGACCGGGATTCGGTGCAGGTCTGACGACGTCCGGCGAGCCCGGGACCGGGTTCACCCGGCGGCAGTGATGGACGCCTTACCCATGCGCGCTTAGCCTTCCGGCAAAATATGCCGGGAGGGACACATGGAGTTTGACATCATCGCCTCAGGGCTTGGTTTTCCCGAAGGGCCGGTCGTCTTGGCCGACGGTTCGGTCATCATCGTCGAGATTCAGCGCGGCTGCATCACGCGTCTCTGGGGCGGCGGCAAGCGCGAAGTGATCGCCACCCCCGGCGGCGGCCCGAACGGCCTCGCCATCGGACCGGACGGCGCGCTCTATTGCTGCAACAATGGCGGCTTTGAGTATCACGAGGTCGGCGGCCTGACGATTCCCGGTAACTGCCCGGAGAATTATTCCGGCGGCCGCATCGAACGGATCGATCTTGCCACCGGCAAGGCCGAGCGCCTCTATGACGCGGTCGATGGCAATACCCTGCGCGGCCCCAACGACATCGTCTTCGATGACCAGGGCGGGTTCTATTTCACCGATCTCGGCAAGGGTTTCTCCCGTACACGCGACCTTGGCGGCGTCTATTATGCAAAGCCGGATGGCAGCTTCATCAAGGAAGTGGACTACCACCACGTCTCGCCGAATGGCTGCGGGCTATCGCCGGATGGCAAGTCGCTGTATTTCGCCGACACGATGACCGCCCGCCTCTGGGCCTTCGCGCTGACGGCGCCCGGCGAATACACCCCGCACAAGCCGCCCTTCCTGAGAGGCCGCGTGATTACGGGGCAGACGGAGCTTTGCTATTTCGACAGCCTGGCGGTCGCGATGTCCGGAAATGTCTGTGTGGCAACCATCTTGAAGAATGGCGGTTATGGCGGAATCACGACCATCACGCCGGAAGGCGAATCCAGCTTCACCGAAATACCGGACCCCTTCGTCACCAACATCGCCTTTGGCGGCGCGGACATGAAGGACGCCTATATTTGCGCCTCCGGGACGGGCCAGCTGATAAGGGCGCGGTGGCCGGAGGCGGGACTGACGCTCAACTTCAACGCCTGACGGTTCGCTTTCTGCTTTTGACGAGCGAAAAGCTGGTATATCTTCTTCTGCATACAACACGGATTGCAGGGCGAGGACGCAATGCACACCCGCCATGCCCATATGCACTGCAGCGGTCATGCACATGCTGAGGGCATTGATCCTTGCCATTGTGGTTCACTCGAGACCCAAAAGGCGTTCGCGCGGATCTCCGCCGATCTGGAGCGGCGGCAGATAATGGGCGGCATGGCGGCCGTAGTCGGCATGTTCGCGGGCTTCGGCCTCGCAGAGAACCCGGCCTGGGCGACGGGGTCGGGCCAGGCGATCCGGCTCACCAATCTCAGCTATTTCGACGGCGTGACCCTCTCGATCCAGCACGGGCGCGATTTTGTCGTGCAGGGCGGCATGATCGCGGCCCTGCCAGCGCCGGCCGAGCCTTTCGAGGGCGCGGTAATCCGGGATTGCGGCGGACGAACGGTGATTCCCGGCATGATCGACTGCCACTGGCATTCGACGCTTGCAAGTGTCAGCATGATCGCAGCGCTGACACAGGATGTCGGATTCGTGCATCTGATGGCAGGGCGCGAGGCCGGGGCGACCCTGCGGCGTGGCTTCACGACGGTGCGCGATGTGGGCGGGCCGGCCTTCGGCCTGAAGATGGCGATTGATCGCGGCGCCTTGCCCGGGCCACGGATCTTTCCGTCCGGCGCGATGGTGTCGCAGACCTCCGGACACGGAGATTTCCGCCTTTTGAGCGAGTTGCCGCGCATGCCTGGCACACCGGCCAGCAATATTGAGCAGCAGGGCGTCGCGCTGATGCGGACGGGGCAGACGCCGTGCTGCGCGCGGTCCGCGAGCAGCTGATGAAAGGCGCGAGTCAGATCAAGATCATGGCGGGCGGCGGGGTGACCTCACTCTATGATCCGCTCGACACCGCGCAATTTACAGAGCGCGAAATGCGCACAGCTGTCGAGGCTGCTGAGGACTGGGGCACTTATGTCTGCGCGCATGTCTACACGCCGGGCGGGATCCAGCGAGCCGTGAAATCCGGTGTAAGGTCCATCGAGCATGGCCAACTGGCGGATGAAGAGACAGTGCGCATCATGGCCGGGGAGGGGGTGTGGTGGTCGATCCAGCCTTTCCTTGGCGATGAGGATGCTGCTCCGAAAGACGACCCGGTCCAGCAGGCAAAGCAGGCTCAAGTCGCCGAGGTAACGGTGCGCGCCTTCGAGCTGGCCCGCAAGCACCGCGTCCCGATGGCGTTTGGTACAGACATCCTGTTCAACCCCGCCGGCACGGGTAGCCAAGGGTGGCAGCTGGCCAAATTCGCGCGCTTCATGCCGCCGCTCGAGGCGCTGAACAAGGCGACCGGGGCGGCGGGCGCTCTGCTGGCGATGTCCGGCCCGCGGGCGCCCTAGCCCGTGCCGCTCGGCGTGATCCGGCCAGGCGCGGCGGCAGACCTGCTGGTCGTCAATGGCGACCCCGCGGCGAGCCTCGACTTTCTCGATGACCCGGAGGTAAACCTGCCGCTGATCCTGAAGGCGGGCACGGTTGTGAAAGACCAGCTTGGCTGACAGGAGACCCGGTCATGCGCACGCCGTAATCTTTCGCTACCGCCTTCGCTCTGGCCTCACTCGCGCCCGCCCACGCTCAGATCACGGAAGGCTGGCAAGGCCAGGTCACGCCCTATGTCTGGGGTGCGGGCCTCAGCGGCAATGTGCGTCCGCTGGCGGGCGGGCCAACGCTCGAAGTCGAGGAAACGGCGTTCGAGGTGCTGGACGATCTCGAAGGCGCCTTCTTCCTCTAAGGCCTCGCGATCCGCGACGACATAGTGCTGATCGGGGATCTCAGCTGGTCTTCATCCTCGCGCACTGAATCGCCCGCCGCCGGATTGCCACCCGTGAGGGGCTCGGTCGACATGCTGTTCGTCTCCCTTGCGGGCGGCAAGCGTATCCAGGCGCAGGCGGACCAGACAATCGACCTGCTGGCCGGTGTCAGGATTTGGGATATCGACGCGGATGCGGCGGCCCTGGGAACGCCCTTCACCGCCTCCCGTTCGGTGTCCCTCACAGATCCGATCATCGGCGTCCGCTTCAATCGGCAGCACACGAACGGATTTTCCACCATCGCGTACGGCGATATAGGTGGCTTGGGGATTGGGTCGGATTTCACGGCCCAGGTTGCCGTAACTGTAAATTATTCTGTCACGGACAGCGCCCATGTTTCGGGCGGGTATCGCTATGTCCATCTGGCGTACGAAAAGCGCGGCGCCCTGTTGGACATACGCCTCAAGGGCCCGCTGCTCGGCTTCACCTGGCAGTTCGGCTAGGCCGTCTCAAGGCGCAACGCAGGCCATTCCGGACTGGCGATATGGCCTTCCGCATATCCAGCCATCGCCGGACGAACTGAGATGGGCATGTCTTGGCAGGACAACCTTCTCGCAGTTGCTGCCGCGCATACTATAGCCTCGATCGCAGGCCCAGCCACTGCCAGATGCGCTGTCGGTGAGATAGCCATTGCGCGGCACGGTGATCTCGGCGCAGCGGTTCCCGGAGGCGCGGTATCCACGTTCACAGGCCCAGCCGCTGCCGTAGCTGGAACTGGTCAAATAGCCATTGGCGGGCACCCGCACAGCGTTGCATCGGCCACTTTCCCGGACATAGCCACGGTCGCACTGCCAGCGGGTGCCCGAACTGCCGAGATAGCCGTTGGCGGGCACGACAACCGGTACGCAGGCCTCGCCCTTAATCTCGAACCCGAAATTGCACTCCCATCCGCGCCCATAGCTCGAGCCGGAGAAGTAGGCGTTTTCAGGCAGGGCAATCGCGTCGCAGGCTTGTCCGGAGGTCTCGAAACCCGCGTCGCAGCGCCAGATGTCATTATAGGTATTGGAGGTGGCATTGTCCGGCGTGGGCGTAGGGGAAGTTTGAGCCGCGACGGGACCGGCGGCGAGCATCAGCCAGCCCGCGATGAGCAGATGTGCCCAGCGGTGCAAGGCGGGGAAGAAAGAATGCATCATGACTGTCTTTCAGGCCCGGCAGGGCACTAGGGTAATCCCGAGTAGGGCTCAGCCGTGTCGGTCAGTCTTTGGAACGCACCAGTGCGCGGTCAGCGCGTTGGCCGCCAGGCTGAGCAGACAGGATCATGCGCGGCGGCGAGGGCGCGAAGTATTTCCGCTTGGCTTCACTCGGGGACGCTTTGGTCTGATGGAACATGGGGAGGCGTCATTCTGCAAGCAGAAAGGATATCCTGCACTCCCTAAGTGGTAATGCGGGCGAACAATTTTAAGGCCCTGAATAATATATATTATTCGGCGTTGATTCCCGAATGGAAACAGGGCGCGCGCACCGTCTTCAATCCTCGAACACGATCTCCGGCGCCGGTTTCGTCACGAGCTCATCGAGCGCAATTGCCACGTTGCGGGCCAGCTTGAGGAAAATATCCGCGGCCGGACCTTTTGACAGCGCCGCCGGCATTCCCGCATCGCCGCCTGCGCGGATGGCGGTCAGCATCGGGATTTCGGCTAGCAGCGGCAGGCCGAGCGCTTGTGCCATCCGCCCACCGCCGCCTTCCCCCATCAGGTAATGGCGATTGCCCGACGGGTCGTCGAACCAGCTCATCGTCTCGGCAATGCCGACCACGGGCACATGCGTCTTGGCAAACATCGCCGCGCCGCGGCGCACATCGGCAAGGGCGACTTCCTGCGGCGTCGTCACGATGATCGCTGCCGTCACCGGCACGCGCTGAGCGATGGCGAGCTGCGCGTCGCCCGTGCCTGGCGGCGTATCAATGATGAGCAGGTCTAGCGGGTCTTCCGCTGTGCCCCATTCAGCATCATTCAGCAGCTGGGTGATCGCCGACATGACAATCGGCCCGCGCCAGATCATCGGTGCGTCTGGATCGGACAGGTATCCAATGGAGAGCGTCTTCATGCCGTGCGCTTCGACCGGGATCAGCTTCCTACCCGGAGAGGTGCCGGGTTCGGCCGCAACTGTGCCCAGCATGGTCGGTATCGAAGGGCCATAGATATCGGCGTCGAGCAGTCCCAGCTTCATGCCGGCCTTTGCCATGGCGGCGGCCAGGTTCACCGCGACCGTCGATTTTCCCACGCCGCCCTTGGCGCTGGCAACCACGAGGATGCGCCGGATACCGGGGATGGGCTTCACGCTGGAGGCAGGGGCCGGCACGCCCTGGGTGAGGGCTTCGTCAGACAGCCGCGCGCCCTTGCTGACCCGCCGCAGTCCTGGGGCAGGTGGGGCGGGCGCAGCCGTCCCGTCCTTGACGTCGGCAGTCAGCACCGTCGTGACCCGCTCGATCCCGGCAATCCGCGAGGCGGCATTCTCCGCCTCGATGCGGCGCGCTTCGCCGGCGGCCGGGTCGCCCGCCTCTGCCCGGATCACAAGGACAGCGCGGCCCTCATCATTCACGGCAACCGATTCCAGCCATTCCGGGGCGCCAAGAGCGGTCCGGACAGCCTCTTGCAGCCTTTCGCGGGCCTTCTGCTTTGAACTGAACATCTGATCTCAACCTCGCTGCCGGGCGGATTCCTGCGCCCGAAAGAGCAACAACGGCAAGCTGGGCGGGTGGGAATGCGTCATTTTTGCTGCTCAGAGAATCCGAATTAGGGTGCATGCGCCGCGCTAGGCTCTATATAGGCGGGAAACAGAAAGTATTCAGGAGGCGTGATGCCCTGGGACGACAAGACAAAAGGCTCTGGCCCTTGGGGCGGGGGCGGATCTGGTAAAGGCGGCGGCGAAGAGGGCGGGTCTCCGTGGAACCGCCCCGGCGGCCGCGAGCCAGCCAACAAACCCGGATCCGACCTTGAAGATCAGATGCGCAAGATGCAGGATCGGTTCCGGCAGCGCCGCGGCGGCGGCAATGGCGGGGGCGGCGGCAATGGTCGCGGCGGCGGTTCCGGCGGCATAGGCCGCGGCGTTGGCCCCCTCGGAATTCTTGTGATTGCCGGTGTTGCGCTGCTCGCCTGGCTCTCGACCAGCGTTGTCATTGTTGATCCGACCCAGCAGGCGGCGATCTTCCGCTTCGGTAAATGGCAGGCCAATTACGGTCCGGGCCTCCATTTCCATTTACCCGCACCGATCGAGCGTCACAGATTGCTGAATGTCGAGCGCCGGGCCGAGACACGTATCGGCTCCACGCTGGATGAAAGCCTGATGCTGACGCAGGACGAGAATATAGTCGATATCCAGTTTTCGGTCTTCTGGAAGATCGATACGGAAAATCCGCAGGACTACCTGTTGAACGTCCGCGCGCCGGATGCAACCGTCGCCGTGGTTGCCGAGTCGGTGATGCGGGAGGTTGTCGGCAAGACGCGGCTTCAAGACCTTATCACGACCGAGCGGGACACCGTACAGCGCGCTGTAACTACTCAGATCCAGGACCTGCTCAACGAGTACCGGGCCGGTGTCGAGATTCTCTCGGTCCAGATCGACAAGTCGGACCCGCCTGCGCAGGTTATCGAGGCATTCAATGATGTGAACGTTGCCGAGCAGGACGCTGAAACGCGGACGAACCAGGCCGCACAGTTCGCCAACGAAATCGTCCCGCAGGCCCGCGGTACCGCTCAGCGCCTCTTGCAGGAAGCCGAAGCCTACCGTGACCAGATCGTCGCGGACGCGAATGGTGAAGCCTCGCGCTTTGAGCAGATCTTTGAAGAATATCGCAAATCGCCCCGCGTGACGCGTGAACGGATGTACCTTGAGACGCTGGAGCGAGTGCTTGAGCGGTCTGACAAGTTGATCCTCGACCAGAATTCCGGCGCCGTGCCTTATCTGCCGCTAGAGCGGACCCGGCCCCAACAAAGCAGCGGAGGAGAACGCTGATGCGCGCCTTTGGATGGATCGTGATTATCCTGTCCGTGATCGGACTGGTCATCATATCGAACGTCTTTTACATCGTCCGCCAGTCGGAACAGGCCATCCTGCTTGAAGTCGGCCGGCCCGTGAACATCATCAATGCGCCGGGCACGGATGAGGCGGGTCTTCACATGAAGATCCCGGTCTACCAACAGGTCCAGGTCATGGACAAGCGCAACCTCGGCCTCGATATCGAGGGCATTGAAGTCATCGCGGCAGACCAGCGCCGCCTGCGGGTGGATGCGTTCGTCCGCTGGCGGATCAGCGATCCGCTCCGTTATTATCAGCGTTTCCGGTCTGAACTCCCGGCCGAAACGCAGCTGAACCGGATCACGACCTCCGCTATCCGTGAGGCGCTCGGCGATGTGCCCGTGCCGGAGATCATTTCCGGTCAACGCGCCGAACTGATGAACCGGATTCGTGTGAACGTCAACGAAGGTCTCGCGAATGACGGGATCGACATCATCGATGTCCGTATCCGTCAGGCTGACCTGCCGCGCGAAGTCGCCGAAGGCGTCTACAACCGTATGCGGACGGCGCGTCTGCAGGAAGCCCAGCGCATCCGGTCCGAGGGTGAGGAACGGGCCCGCCTGATCCGCGCTCAGGCCGAACGCGAGAAGACCGTTATCGAAGCGCAGGCCCGCGAGCAGGCTGAACGGATCCGGGGTGAAGGCGATGCCCTTGCGACCGAAATCTATGCAACCGCCTATAACAAAGACCCGGAATTCTTCCGGTTCCAGAGGGCGCTTGTGGCTTGCGAGAAGTCTATCCAGCGCGGCACTCAGCTCGTGGTCGGGCCAGATGCACTCGGCATCTGTGACCAGTTCTTCGACAGCGCCCGGACCGCCGGCGGCGTTCGCTAAGCCGGGCAGGACGTCATGGAAGCAGGCATGAGTGCAGCAACGCTCATCCTGGCCGGCGTAGGCATCTGGCTTCTGGTCGAGGGAGCAATCTGCGCCCTCGCGCCAGATTTCGTGAAGCGGATCACAGACCAGGTCTCGCGTCTGCCGGTCCGGGACCTCGCGCTCGCCGGGCTGGTTGCGGCGGCGATCGGAGCCTGCCTCGTGATCCTTGCAGTGCGCACCGCCTGAACCTGTTGCAAGCCCGGCCCAAAGCGCCATAGTCAGAGGCTGGAGCTGGAAGCGCCGACACGGAGAGTTGAAAATCATGAACCGGACCGCCTATGCGGTAATTGCCCTCTTCGCAGCTTCGGCCCTGCCTGCGTTTGCGCAGCAGGGAAACCTCACGCGCCAGGCGCCGCAGGTTGACACGCGTTCCGCGCCATCAAGTTTCAGCGTGCTGGCGAAACAGCTGATGCCGGCTGTCGTCAACATCTCGACCCAGCAGGTTGTTGCCAGCCGCATGCCGACCTTCCCGGAAGGCTCGCCGGCTGAGCGTTTCAACGAGTATTTCGGGCGCAATGGCGATGGCTTCCAACGGCAGGGCTCGCTAGGGTCCGGCTTCGTCATCAGTGCTGACGGATATGTCATCACCAACAACCACGTCATCGAGAAAGCCGACACGATCGAAGTGACTTTCTCGGACGGACGCACCCTGCAGGCGACCATCGTCGGACGCGACCGCGACACCGATCTTGCCGTCCTGAAAGTCTCATCGCCGACCCCGCTCCCATTTGTCGATCTCGGCGACAGCGACCGGGCGGAAGTCGGCGACTGGGTCATCGCCATCGGCAACCCGCTCGGCTTTGGCGGCTCGGTCTCCGCCGGGATCATCTCTGCAACGGGCCGCGATCTTCGCACCGGCCGGTCAGATAATTTCATCCAGACGGACGCAGCCATCAACCAGGGCAACTCCGGCGGTCCACTGTTCAATCTCGCCGGCCAGGTGATCGGCGTGAACACGGCGATCATCTCCCAGTCGGGCGGGTCCATCGGGCTTGGCTTCTCGGTGCCGTCCAATACAGTCAAGCGCATCTCGCGTACCTTGATTGATGAGGGCCGCGTGCGCCGCCCACGTCTCGGCGTCAATGTCCAGGATGCGGACGAAGCGCTGATCCGGGCCTACCGGGCGCGCGGCTCGAGCGGCGCGATCATCACGCGCATCACCGACGGCAGTCCTGCCGCGGCAGCCAGTCTCGAAGTCGGCGACCTCATTCTCAGCATTGACGGGCGCGCAGTGACCGGCGTGCGCGAGATGACCCGCACCCTCTCCGAAAAGCCGATCGGCCGCCCGATCACGATCACCCTGGTCCGGGACGGGCGCCAGCGCGATGTCCAGGTCACGCTCGACGAGCTGCCCGATGAAGATGCCCCCCCCACGACGCCCCCTGAAGAAGTGGTCGGCGTTTCCAATGACCTCGGCGCTGACTTGGTCGCCCTCGACGATGACATTCGCCGGCGTTTCGGCGCGCCGACGGACATGACAGGGGTGGCCGTGACGGCTGTAAGTGCCCGTGGACGGTCCTACAACAAGCTCAGGCGCGGCGATGTGATCACCGAGGTCAACTTTCAGTCGGTCGCGAACGTGTCAGACGTGCTACGCCGGGTCGAGACGGCCATGCAGACGCCGGGTCAGCCGATCCTGATCCGGGTCAAGCGGCGCGGCGAGACCGGCGGATGGTTCGACCAGTTCATCTCTATCGAGATCCGCAGATAGCGCGAAATGCCCTGAAAACGTTATCCGGGCTTAAGTTCCGGCAATGTTTTCCTGCCGATTAGGCTCGCCAAGCCTGTCAACGCGCGCTATGCACACCGCAAAACCACCTTCAAAGGGGCTGAGGCAGAGACCATGATCCATCCTTCCCTGATTGCCATCGCGGCGATTGTCATCGTGTTCGGCATTCTGAACCTGATTGAATTCAAGCGCTTGGACTAAGCGCCAAGGAGCAGGCCGGTGCCGGACTCCCTCCTGCTTATCTCTCTGTTTGGCGGTCTTCTGCTCATGGCAATGGCAGGGGACTTTCTCGTGCGCGGCGCGCTGGGCCTTGGCCGCGCGATGGGCGTCTCCCCGCTGGTCGCAGGTATCTTCATCGTCGGCTTCGGCACATCGGCCCCGGAGATGTTCATTGCGGTGAACGCCGCCATGTCCGGCAATGCCGGTCTCGCTTTCGGCAATATTGTCGGCTCCAACATCGCCAACGTGTTCCTGGTCGCGGCGCTGCCTGCCCTGATCTTTCCGGTCCTGGCGGGCGGCGCGGGGCAGGCGAGGGCCGTCATCGCCATGTTGCTGGCTACCGCAGTGTGGATCGGCATGAGCGCCATCATGCCGCTCGAGCCATTGATGGGCGTCTTCTTTCTCTGCATCCTGATCGGCTATGCGGGCCTATCGATCTATGCGGCGCGGCATGCTGAAGTCGCCGGCAAGCCAACCGGCGTTCCCGTCGACGACTTCACCGGGGGCGCCCCGGTCTGGCGCGCGCTGATCTATGTGCCGGTCGCCATTGCAGCGCTTGTCTGGTCCTCGTACCTGATCATCACGGGCGGAGAGGGCGTCGCCCGGCATTTTCGCATTCCTGAAGAGTGGATCGGGCTCACCGTGCTCGCCGTCGGAACTTCCCTGCCAGAGATCGGCGCGGCCATGGCCGCGGCCTTTCGCAAGCGCGGGGACATGCTGATCGGCAATATCGTCGGCTCGAACATCTTCAATATCCTGGGCGCCGGCGGCCTTGTGGCGCTGTTCGGACCCGTCCGTGTCGCGCCGATGTTTCACAATTACGATCACTGGGCGATGGGCGCCGCCGCGATCCTTCTCGCGGCCCTGGTCTTCAGCCGCGCGCGCATCGGCCGGCTGATCGGCATCCTCTTCCTGCTGATCTATGCCGCCTATATCTATGGCCTCGTCCGCGGCGTCAGCCTGGCAGGCCTTGCTGACCTCGTCTTCTGATGACGCCGCAGGGGGCTCTGGTCACAGGGGCGGGCGCGCGTCTCGGCAAGGCGATGGCGGAAGCAATTGGCGCCGATGGCTGGGCCGTTGCGGTGCATTACCATGGGTCCGAGACGGCCGCGCAGGACACGGCAGACGCGATCCGCCGCGCGGGCGGCATGGCCGAAACCCTCCGATGCGATCTGGCAGACGAGGCGCAGCGGGCAGGCCTTATCGCAGAGGCCGCTCGGCGCCTCGGCCAGCCGATAACCGTGCTCGTCAATTCCGCATCCACTTTTGTCGATGATACGGCCACGGACCATTCGCGCGCAGGCTGGGACCATCATCTGGAGCCGAACCTGAGGGCCCCGGTGCATCTGGCCCAGCAACTTGCCATTGCCTTACCGGAGGGGCAGAAAGCGCTGATCGTCAACCTGATAGACCAGCGCGTCCTCAGGCCCAATCCGCAGTTCTTTACCTACACCCTGTCGAAGATGGCGCTCTGGCAGGCGACCCGCACACTCGCCCAGGCGCTCGCGCCGTCCATCCGTGTCAACGCCATCGGTCCCGGCCCGACGCTTCCCAGCGTCCATCAGTCAGCGGACGAGTTCGCGGCCGAGCGGGCGGCGACCCTGACCGGCGACGGCTCCAATCCGGAAGAAATCGTCCGGGCCCTCCGCTACCTCATTTGCGCCAGCAGTGTCACAGGCCAGATGATCGCCTCGGACGGCGGCCAGCATCTTCTCTGGCAAACTCCGGACACAAGGCTGTAACCCGCGCATGAATTTCAGCTCTGACACCGCCGCGCCGGCCCATCCCGCTGTCCTCGAAGCTCTCATGCAGGCCAATCAGGGCAATGCGCGCAGCTATGGGGCCGACGCCCTCATGCAGCGCCTGCAAGCCCTGCTGGCACGCGTGTTCGAAACACAGGATTTCGATTTCTGGATCACCGCCTCGGGCACAGCTTCGAACGCGCTCGCACTCTCCTGCTTCTGCCCGCCCACCCACTCGATCCTCTGCCACCATCAAGCGCACATCCAGAATGACGAGCGCGGCGCCCCGGAATTTTTCACCGGCGGCGCCAAGCTTCACCTGATGGCAGGCGAAGGCGCAAAGCTCGACTTCGATGTGTTGGCGGACTTTCTTGATGATTTCGACCCCAGCTTCGTGCACGCTGTTCCGCCTGCGGTCCTGTCCCTGACGAACCTTACCGAATGCGGCCTGGCTTACACGCCGGACGAGATCGCGCGGCTCGCAAAGCGGGCGAAATCCACCATCGCAATCCATCTCGATGGCGCGCGTTTCGGCAATGCGCTTGTCCATACCGGCGCTTCGCCGGCCGAGATGAGCTGGAAAGCGGGTGTCGATGTGCTCACCCTCGGCCTCACCAAGACCGGCGCCATGGGGTGCGAGATCATCCTCCTCTTCGGGCGCGCCCAGGCGAAGGGCCAGGAGCTTCGCGCCCGCGCTAAACGCGCCGGCCACATGCCGCCCAAGATGCGCTTCCTCGCTGCGCAGGCGCTCGCCCTGCTCGATGCCGGCCTCTGGCTTGATCTGTCACGCCATGCCAACGCGATGGCGCAGAAACTCGCAGCGGTCCTGATCGAGGATGGCAATGATCTCGCCTGGCCCGTCGAAGGCAACGAGGTCTTTGCTCTGCTGGACGAACAAACCGTTTTCCGGCTGCAGGAAGATGGCGGCCTGTTCTATGAATGGCCCGGCGGTTCCAGCCGCTTCGTCTGTTCCTGGGCGACCACGGATGCGGACATCGAAGCCCTTAAGGCGGCCCTGACGCGGCCGATGTGGAAATAGCCCGCCGCGCCGGCCGCGTTCAGGGCGTCAGCGCTTTGCTAAGCCATCCCTGAAGCTGCGTGATTACGGTGCTGGACTCGATCGGTGTCGACTGTGCGCCGCCCAGCAACTCCTGATGCAGGCTCATGACCAGCAGCGGCGAGAGCGCCGCCAGCGCCGCCGCTCTGAGCAAGGTCTCATCCTGCGGCGCACCGGGCGTATTCCGTAGTTTGTCACTCAACGCGCCGAGCGCCGGGTCGAGCACTTTATCCAGATAGGCCTGCCCGGCTGCCTCATCCGCGAGCCCCTCGATCAGTCCGAACGCATGCGCGCGGACAAACCCGCCGAGGCGCATGCCGGCCTCGGAAATCCGGAAGTACTCCTCCAACGCCGTCGCCGGGTCTGTTGACGGGGTCGCCACCATAGCCCAGAGCGGCGCGCCCCGCTGACCGATCGTCTCCAGGATATCGATCACCAGCCCCTGACGGTCAGTGAAATAATGCCGCAAGGTCGGCTCGGACTGGTGCACCGCGATCGCAAACTGGCGCAATGAAGGTCGCCTCAGATCCGCCGACAGCGCAAAATCGGTCAGCGCATTCAGCAGCGCGGCGCGCTTTTCCTCAAAGTCATGGTTCCGGACGCCGGCTGGCCTGGGCATGGTCGTCCCTCCGCTAATTTCCGCGCACCCTAGTGGCTTCTTCACAAAAGGCCACATTCGCCGACCCCTGATTGAGGGCGAATCACCAAAAAAAGGACCAGATGGCCAATAAGCCGGGTTCTGTTCGCCCCTTTCGGGGTCTGGCAGCCATTCCTCTGGGACACCTGTTGCCAGGCGCCTCACGCGACACACCCGGGGCGCGGGCGAAAAACGGCCCA
>CAYPDA010000011.1:0-41071 GCA_964409375.1 uncultured Hyphomonas sp. | reverse complement strand
CAATCCGGCAACCGGCAACCTTGCCGATCTTGGTGATGTTGAAGACTTCCAGGATGTCGGCATAGCCGAGGAAGGTTTCGCGCTTCTCCGGGGCGAGCATGCCGGACAGCGTCGATTTCACATCGTCCAGCAGGTCGTAGATGACCGAATAATAGCGGATCTCGACCCCTTCACGTTCAGCGAGGTCCCGCGCCTGTTTGTTGGCGCGGACATTGAACGCAAAGATCGGCGCATTGGACGAGCGGGCGAGCAGCACATCCGATTCCGAGATTCCGCCGACGGCGCCATGGATGACCCTGGCGCGGACCTCTTCGGTGGAAATCCTGTCGAGCGACATGGTGATCGCCTCGACCGAACCTTGCACATCGCCCTTGAGGACAATCGGGAGTTCGCTGGTTTCGATCGCGCCTTCTTTCAGGCGCGACATGATCTGGTCAAGCGAGGCGCGGGCTGCGACTGATGCATTGCCGGCAACCTGGCGCTTGTGGCGCTGGCGATACTCGGTGATTTCGCGGGCGCGGTATTCGGTATCGACCACGACCATCATCTCGCCGGGGTCCGGCGCGCCGTCCAGGCCAAGCACCTCGACCGGCTGGGACGGGCCGGCATTCGGCAATTGCTGGCCGCGCTCATCCACGAGCGCGCGAACCTTGCCCCAGCTTCCGCCGGCCACAACAATGTCGCCGCGTTGCAGGGTGCCGCGTTTGACGAGCACGGTTGCCACTGGTCCGCGGCCCTTGTCGAGCTTGCTCTCGATGACAACGCCGTCAGCCTGACGGTCCGGATTGGCCCGGAGTTCGAGGAGTTCCGCTTGCAGCGAGATCGCATCGGTCAGTTCTTCGAGCCCGAAGCCGGTCTTTGCCGAAACCTGAACGGCCTGTGTGACGCCGCCCATCGCTTCAACCTGGACATCATGCTGCAGCAGGTCTGTCAGCACCTTGTCCGGATTGGCGTCGTGGAGATCGCATTTGTTGACGGCTACGATGATCGGGACGCCGGCGGCCTTGGCATGGCTGATCGACTCGATCGTCTGCGGCATGACGGAATCGTCGGCTGCGACGACCAGAATGGCGATGTCGGTGGCATTCGCGCCGCGCGCACGCATCGCGGTGAAGGCCGAGTGGCCCGGCGTGTCGAGGAAGGTGATCCGGTCGCCGGATTTCAGCTGCACCTGATAGGCGCCGATATGCTGGGTGATGCCGCCGGCTTCGCCTGACGCAACGTCGGTGCTGCGCAGCGCATCGAGCAGCGAGGTCTTGCCGTGATCGACATGGCCCATGATCGTGACGATCGGCGGACGCGGGCGCAGATCCGCCTCATCGTCGGCTGAACCTTCCAGGCCAATCTCGACGTCGGCTTCCGACACGCGGCGAACCACATGGCCAAATTCGTTGGCGATCAGTTCGGCCATATCGGCGTCGACGATGTCATTGCCGCGGAGCATCTCGCCCTGCTTGATCATGAACTTCACGACGTCAGCAACGCGCTCATTCATCCGGCCGGCAAGATCCTGCAGCGTGATGGTCTCAGGCAGGGTGACTTCAATTGAGACCTTATCGCGCTGGTCAGACCCGCCGACACGGCGCTCGCGCTCGCGTTCACGGGCCCGGCGGACAGAGGCAAGCGACCGCTGCCGGTCGGCGTCGTCGCCAAGTGCCGAAGCGATCGTCAGCTTGCCGCGGCGGCGTTCGCCGGCATCGCGGGATTTTGTGGCAGCCTCCCGGGCGCGGTCATCGCGCGCCGGCTTGCTGCTACCGCCGCCCCGCTTGCTGCGGGCGGACTCGTCAACGGGATCCTCGACCGGCACGGACGCCGCGGCAGCCGCAGGACGCGCTGCCTTGGTGGGGCGATCCGTGCGTTCTTTCGGCATCGCCTCGGCGGCCTTCTGGGCTTCTTCTTCTGCGCGGCGCCGGGCTTCAGCCTCCTCTATTTCGCGCACGACCTGGACCTTGCGCTCCTGCTCTGTCCGCAGACGGTCCTGTGCGGCCCGTTCCTGTTCGGTATCCTTGGCGCGCGTGGCTTCTTCAGCCTTGCGCTGCTCGAGAACTTTCTGGCGCGCCTTGAGTTCAGCCACGGTGATGCCGAGCTTCGAGGCGAGCGCCACGAGCTTGGCTTCCATGGAATCCGCCGCAGACGGCGGGCCGCCGGTTGCGCCCCCTTTCCCGGCTTCGGCAGTTACCGGACGGCGCTTCTTGGTCTCGACGACCACCTGTTTGGAGCGCCCATGGCTGAAGCTCTGCTTGACCGTGCCCGCTGCTTTGCGTGCCACGGTCAGCGGCTTGCGTCCGCCGGAATTGCTGCCTTGATCGTTAGTATCGCTCATTCGTCCTACATATCATATGTTGCACCAGGGCGCCCGTGCGTCCTGGCAGTTTTCCGCTACTGGTCCGGATCCGGGAACCAGGTCAATTCCGGTGCCGGGCGGAAACCGGTCAGGCGTCTGTAGACACTTTCCCAGTTTCCCGCGATGGCGCCCCTGCGGACGAGCCCGTGTATCACACGGTCGCGTCCAAATGCCATGCCCAATTCCTCGGCGCTCATCGCGCCGGCTACTTTCACGCCGCTATATAGAGCTTTTGCGAGAAAATATACCTTCATACGCCCGTCTTCCGCACCATCCGAGGCTTCCAGCAGGAAAGCGGGCCGTGCGCCCTTGAGGCCATCGCGCACCTGATCGAAGCCGGCGACGACTTGCCCGGCCTTGCGGGCCATGCCCAGAAGGTCGATGCAGCGCCGGACCAACAGGCGTTCCACCTGATCGGGAAGGTCGGCCGCGGCGCGAACCTGTGTCTTGAATCCGCGGGCGAAAGCGCCCTTGCGAACCGCCAGAGACAATGTCTCACGGTCCGCACGCACCCAGACGCCCCTGCCTGGAAGGCGCATCTGGATATCCGGCGTCACATCACCGTCGGGAGACAGGACAAACCGGATCATGGCCGACTGAGGCAGCCGGTCTCGCGTGACCGCACACTGACGTTCCGGCGGGGAGGCCTTGCCTGCCCCCGCCGGTCCGTCATCGGCGATGTCTGGCGTCAGTCCAGGATCACTCTCGGGGTGCGGTTGTGTCATCACCGCCCTCCGATGCCAGTTCAGCCAGATCAAAGCCCAGCGCTTCGGCCAGAGCCTCCTCATCGGTCTCGTCATCCGTTGAATTGCCGAGTTCGCCGAGCGCCAGGAGCGCGCGTTCTTCCTCGGTCAGCTCCGGCGCGTCTTCGACCTCCTGCTGAGCCAGCAGGGCCTCGATGGCCTCCTGCTCGATCCAGCCGGCGGCGACACGCGCCTTCATGACGAACATCTGGGCGTCATCCTTGCGCATTTCGCCCTTCTTCAGGATACCCTCGACCCAGACCGGTTTACCGTCCGGACCGGGTTCGCGGTAGCCGGTGATATCGTCCGGCACGAGGCCGGCGACGTCTTCCAGCGTCTTGACGCCCTGCAGGCCCAGTTTCACGGCAAAGCCGGGCGTCATGTTGTCGAGTTCCATCACCGCGTCTTCGACGCCGAGTTCCTGACGGCGGGCATCATTCTCGGCGGCCAGGCGGTCCAGGAACTCCCGGGCCCGTTCCTGCAGCTCTTCGGCGACGTCCTTGTCGAAGCCTTCGATCGTGATGAAGTCGTCGGCCGCCACGAAGGCAATCTCCTCGACCGTCTCGAAGCCTTCAGAGGCCAGGAGCTGGGCCAGGGTTTCATCCGCATCCAGCGCTTTCATGAACAGGTCCGTGCGTTCCTGGAAGTCCTTCTGGTAACGTTCGGAGTCCGCCGTCTCGGTGATCAGGTCGATCTGCCAGCCAGTCAACTGCGAGGCGAGACGAACGTTCTGGCCGCGGCGGCCGATCGCCAGCGGGAACTGATCGTCGGCCACGACAACTTCGACCCGGCGCTCGTCTTCATCAAGCACGACTTTCGAGACTTCAGCCGGCTGCAGCGCGTTGACGATAAACGTCGCCGCGTCCTGGCTCCAGGGAATGATGTCGATCTTCTCGCCCGAAAGCTCGCCGACAACGGCCTGAACACGCGCGCCGCGCATACCGACACAGGCGCCGACAGGGTCGATGGAGGAATCGTTCGAGATCACGCCGATCTTCGCGCGCGAACCGGGGTCGCGGGCACAGGCCTTGATCTGGATCACGCCCTCGTAGACTTCGGGCACCTCCTGCGCGAACAGCTTGCGCATGAGATCGGGGGCGGCGCGGGAGAGGAAAATCTGCGGGCCCTTCACCTCACGGCTCACCTTGTAGAGATAGGCGCGCACGCGGTCGTTCGGCTGGAAGTTTTCGCGCGGGATACCGTCATTGCGGCGAATGATCCCCTCGGCGCGGCCGAGATCGACGATCACATGGCCATATTCCACGCGCTTGACAATGCCGGAAACAATCTCGCCGACACGGTCCTTGTATTCATTATACTGACGCTCACGCTCGGCATCGCGCACCTTCTGCGTGATGACCTGCTTCGCTGTCTGCGCCGCAACGCGGCCGAAATCAAAGGGCGGAAGTTCTTCAGTCAGCTCACTGCCGATTTCGAGTGTGGGGTCGATCTTCTTGGCGTCCGCAAGTCGAAGCTGTTTGGCTTCGTCATCGAAATGCTCTTCGTCCACGACCGTCTGCACACGCCAGAGGGTCTGCTCGCCGGTGACAACATCAATCTTTGCCCGGATGTCGTGCTCCTGGCCATATTTTGCCTTGGCGGCTTTTTCGATTGCCTCCTGCATCGCCTCAATGACGATGCGCTGATCAATCGACTTCTCCTCCGCCACAGCTTTGGCGATCTGGAGGATTTCGAGCCTGTTGGCTGAAACGCCAGCGCTCATGGGACATCTCCTGTCTCTTCGTCTTCTTCTGCTTCGTCGTCGGTCTCGTCGATCTCGAAATCGGCGAGGGATTCTTCGTCGTCGAACTGCGGCGGCATGGTGCCGGCCGCGCGCGCGGCGGCGATCAGCTCATCGGTGAGCACGAGGCTTGCCCGGCTCATCTCGTGGACGCCAGCAACCAGTTCGGTCTCGTCATCCAGCTCGATATGCACACCCTGTTCGTCTTCGGACATGATCGTGCCGCTGAAACGGCGGCGGCCATCGATGGGCCGGATAAGTTCAATTCTGGCGGTGTGACCAGTCCAGCGGGCAAAATCGCCGGGGCGGGTCAGTGGCCGGTCAATGCCCGGCGTCGAGACTTCCAGGATATAGGCGTCCTGGATCGGATCGATCGTGTCCAGCGCCGGCGACATCGCCCGGCTGAGGCGGGCGCAGTCTTCCACATCCGTGGGCGCGCCCCCGGCCCTCTCGGCCATGACCTGCAGGTGAGGCCGGCGCCCGCCAGACACACGCAACCGCACGATCTCCATCCCGAGCCCTTCGGCGGCGGGCTGGACAAGATCGAGCAGGCGGCGTTCCTGTTCGGTCAGGACGATCATGAGTGGCAGGAGGCTCCGGACTAAAGAAAAGCGGCGGACCCGTTTCCGGACCCGCCGCCGATATATTTCGACTTGGTCGCGAGATAATCCCTTTTCCCGGCCTTGTCGAGGGGGCCGCAGACAGTAAAGGCGGACCGGATGTCTCCGGACCGCCCCTGATTGTCTGATCTGTGGTTCTATCGCTTAGAGGATCTTCAGCTCCACCGCCGAGGTCTTGCCGCGGCGCTCGTCCTTGTAGAGCTCATAAGAGATCGCCTGGTTTTCAGCGAGGGTCCGGAGGCCCGAACGCTCGACCGCCGAAATATGCACGAAGACGTCGGCGCCGCCCTCATCCGGCTTGATGAAGCCAAAGCCCTTCTGGTCGTTGAACCATTTTACTTTTCCGGTTGCCATGATGGCCTTCCTTTACCGTTCCAAATGGCGACCCGCGGGAGCGGGATTGCCCCCTTACGGTGCCCATCGAAATCGGACAGGGAAAGTCATAACCGTCGGTCTGACGGGGTCTTGATATTCAGACCGACCGCTTTCGATACACATAATTCGCCACAAAAGGCCGAAAACGTCAAGAAAATCCGGTGGACTCAGGTTGCAATACAGTCGAGCCAGACCGGCGCGCAATCGCCCAGCCGCTTGGACTCGTAACGGGTGGTGACATGGTCCGCGGGAGCCTCGCGCCAGTCCGACGAGGCGGCCGCCGTCCAATGAAATCCGGCATCTGAGAGAAAGTTCAGGAGCGCCTCATCGGCATAGCTGCGCACGTCGGTTGCAAAGCGGATGGCTGCGCCCGGGCATAGTTTGCGGCGCAGGAGCTGAAGGAAATCCGGCTGGACAAGCCGGCGTTTCTGCTGACGGCGTTTCGGCCAGGGATCCGGAAACAGGATGAACACCCGCGACAGGCTTGCATCTGGCAGGCGGGCCAGCAGGAAGCGTACATCGTCGGGCCAGAGCCGGACATTTCCAAGACCCTCGTCCTCGATGCCTATCACGGCCTTTGCGACGCCTTCGACAAAGGGCTCACAGCCTATGAAGCCGGTTGCAGGATGGCGCTTTGCCTGCGCGATCAGGTGCTCGGCGCCGCCAAAACCGATCTCCAGCCAGATTCCGGACTTTCCAGGAAACAGCGCTGCTGGATCAAGTGCCTCATCCCCAGGGGGGATTTGCCACAGGTGCAGGCGCTCAGCGAGGAGGGTTTTCTGCCGCGCGGAGAGCGGTCGCCCACCCTTTCGGCCATAGCTGCGCAGGAGATGCGCCGGATTGGAGGTATCAGGCATCTTCAACGCGGGCATCGCAGGCCGAGGCTGCGGCCTTGACCGTGTCCAGGAGGGAGCGGCGCAGCGTTGCATCGCTGATTTTCTGGAACGCGGCGATCAGCTCAGCTTCCTCATTGGAGATCGCGAGGGGCCTGGTGAAGGGATCATCCGCCCCGGCGAACATTCCTCCGGCCGGGGACGCCTCGGCGTCCAGCCCGTCAAAGAAGTATCCGACCGGAACATCCAGCACGCCGGCAATTTCATAGAGGCGGCCGGCCGACACGCGGTTCACGCCCTTCTCGTACTTCTGAACCTGCTGGAAGGTCAGCTCGAGGATTTCACCGAGCTGTTCCTGGGTCAGCTTCCGCTCGCGGCGGCGCAGCCGGATGCGTTGTCCTACAGCCCGGTCGATCCCGCTCGGTAATTTGCTCTCCGACATGACGCGCCCGACCGTTCCAAACTCTCCAGATGACTGGCTTATCGCCTCCAGGTGACGAAGGCCAGAACCGCGAACAGGCAGAGCGAGACCCAGAACAAAGCAGCGCCGAAGCGGCTCTGGAAGACGGTGACATCTGCAGCCGCGGGAAGGCGCGCCCGGCCATAGGTCGTCGACCAGCCTTCGGGGGCGGTTTCGGCCGGCGCGGTCCGCATCACTTCCCGCCCAAAGCCGTCCACAATACCGGATGTCCCGCGATTGGCCGCCCTGACGAGAGGCAATCCGGTCTCGAGGGAGCGGTAGCGGTTCTGGGCATAGTGCTGGGCGGGGCCCATGCCGCCGCCAAACCAGGCATCATTGGAGATCAGGACCATCCATTGGGCGCGGTCGGTCAGGTTGGCGTTGCGGGCAATCTCCGGAAAGAGCCCCTCATAGCAGATCAGTGCCACAAAGGGCGGCAGGCCGCCGGTATCGATCGCGGTGGCTCCTGCCCCAGGGCGGAAGCCTTCCGCCGCAAGCCGTTGAACGGCCGGCGGCAGGTATTGGGCGAGCCGGGGCCCGAAAGGAATGAAGTTGACGGCCGCGAGCTCGCCGAACGGAACAAGCCGGTGCTTGTCATAGAGGGCCAGCGGACCTGTCTGGTTGACCGTCTCATCGGCGACCGAGAGGCTATTGTAGTAGGTCCGGCTGTCCGTTGTCGTCAGCTCGTAGCGGGTCGTGCCTGCGATCAGCTTGCGCTGGCCGATATAGGCGGCGATCGCGTCGAGCGCATTGGCGTCCTGCAAGAGATAGGCCGGCACGGCGCCCTCGGGCCAGACCACGACATCCCCGGGCCGGCTGTCGGGATAGGTCAGCATGCGCAGATATTCATACAGAACGGGGTCAGCCCCGATCCGGTCCCACTGATCCTGCGGCACGCCGGCATCCATGACCACGACGGCCTGATCGGTCAGCGGCGAGGGGGCAGAGGTGCGGTCCGCACCCCAGGCCCAGCCGAGCGCCAGCGCGAGTAGCGAAATCAGCGCCGGGGTCACCCGCGCCGGGATACCCTTTGCGTCGCGGGTATCCACGAGGGCGGCAGGCGAAGCCATGACGAACACCGTCACAAGCGTCAGCCAGTAGACGCCCCCAAGGGAGGCCGACTGAGACAGAGCGCCCCCAGGCGTCCAGGTCGTGCCCGGCAGATTCCAGGGAAAACCGCCAAACAGATGACCGCGCGCGAATTCTGCCAGGGCAAAGAACAGCGAGAAGATGAAGATCCGTGAGGGGGAGGCGGACCAGAACGCGCCGGCCATCGCTGTGAAAGCGCCCCAGATCAGCGCCATGCCGGCCGGCAGGAGGATCAGAGGCATCCAGATGAACCAGATCGTCCGGGCCGGATCGACCAGGAAGGGCATGGCGGTCCAGTGGAGGCTGACCAGGAAGAAACCTGTGCCGAACGCCCAGCCGCGTAGAAAAACGGCCCTGCCCCAACGCGTTTGGGCGCGTGCGCCGTCGATCATCCAGACCAGGCCGGTGAAGGAGATGGCGAGCACAGCGCTGAAATGGAAAGGCGCGAAGCCGACGGATGCGAGCGCGCCGAGGCCAAAAGCGGCCGCCGCTGCAGCCCAGCCGGATAGGCGCGCAAAGGTCTCATGCAGAGGCCCGAGCGCAGTAAATCCGTGGCTGCGCACTGCAGAGGTCATGTCGGCTTACTCCTCGGCAGACGGCTGCGGGGGCGGTTCAGGCAGCCGGAGCCGTAGGCGGCGAATGCGGCGCGAGTCCGCATCGACGATTTCGATTTCCGCGCCGCCCGGATGCTTCAGGACCTCGCCGCGCACCGGTACCTTGCCCGCCAGGGCGAACGCAACCCCGCCGAGTGTATCAATGTCTGCGCCATTCTCGTCCAGCGAGAGATCGACACCGGTTTCTTCAAGAAAATCCTCGATCTCGGTACGCGCGTCGGCGTCCCAGATGCGTGCAGACCGGCGCACGAACATCGCTTCCTCATCATCATGCTCGTCTTCAATGTCGCCGACGATGACCTCGACGAGGTCTTCCATCGTGACCAGACCGTCCGTGCCGCCATACTCATCGACGACCAGCGCCAGATGGATCCGGGTTGCCTGCATCTTCACGAGCAGGTCCGTCAGCTTCATCGACGGCGGGACATAGAGCACGGTGCGATGCAGCTTCTCCAGCGGGCGGCGGGGCGGCGCGCCTTCCTTGGCCAGCGCGCCGACGAGGTCCTTGATGTGAACAAAGCCGATAGGGTCGTCCAGATTTTCGCGGAAGACCGGCAGGCGGGAGTGCGTGACCTCGGCGAAAAAGGCGATCAGTTCGTCAATCCCGGTACCCGCCTCGACCGCCTTGATCTCCGCGCGGGGCACCATCACGTCGTAAACGCGAAGCTCCTGGAACTCCGCCAGCCGGAGCCGCATTTCCTGGGGCGCAGCAGCCGCTTCAGCCTGTTCGGCCGTCAATACAACGGGTTCGCCAGGCTTCCTGCGGAAGCCGAACAAGCTACGCAATCGGCCGGATGGCGCGGCGTCGGAAGGGTCTGAATCACTCATCGTCCGGTCAACTACTCTCGTATGGATTAGCAATACCGAGGGAGGCAAGCGCCATTATCTCCAGCGCCTCCATCTCATCGGCTTCGGCGCCCGTCTCGTGATCATATCCTTGCAGATGCAGGTAGCCGTGAATGATCAGATGGCAGAGGTGATCGACGAGCGCCCTGCCCTGGCTGGCGGCGTCGGCGGCGGATACATCAAAGGCAACGGCAATGTCACCCAGGAATGGGCGGTCCATTGGCAGGGACGGAAAAGACAGCACATCTGTGGGCTTGTCCTTGCCGCGAAACTCCAGGTTCAATGCGTGAAGCGCAGCATCGTCCGCCAGGAGGATGGCGATACGGCCTGTGTCCGAGGCGGCCGGGACGGTCGCCGCATCAAGCGCCCTTCGGCAGAGCGCCTCGAGGTCTCCGAGCGCAGTCCATCGGTTATCTTCGACGAGCAGATCGAATGCGATCATGGCAGGCAGGATCAGCCCTCTCCCGAAGCGGCATAGGCATCGATGATCCGGCTGACGAGCCCGTGGCGGACCACATCGGCCGCGGTCAGCGTATGTACGCAGATGCCGTCGACCCCGCCGAGAATGCGGAGCGCCTGTTTCAGCCCGGAAATCTGGCTGCCCGGCAAGTCGACCTGGTCCGGGTCGCCGGTGACGACCATACGGCTGTCCCGGCCGAGGCGGGTCAGCACCATCTTCATCTGCGCTGCGGTTGTGTTCTGCGCCTCGTCGACAATGACAAACGCGTTCTTCAGGGTTCGCCCCCGCATGAAGGCGATCGGGGCGACTTCGATTTCGCCGCGCGCCATGCGCCGCTCCATCTGTTCCTGGCCCATCAGTTCCCGCAGGCTGTCCCAGATGGGCAGCATGTAGGGATCGACCTTCTCTTCCAGCGTGCCGGGCAGAAAGCCGAGCTTCTCGCCGGCCTCGACCGCGGGCCGTGTCACGATGAGGCGTTGGCGCAGGCCGGCGTTCAGCTCAGCAACACCGGTCGCGACCGCCAGATAGGTCTTGCCCGTTCCGGCCGGGCCGACGCCGAACACCATCGCATTATCGGGATTGGCGAGGAACTCGATATAGCGCGCCTGGCCGCGCGTGAGGGCCGCGACAGACCGTTTCAGACCGCGCAGCGCCGAGAAAGTCTGCGCCGGAGTCTGAGCCGCTTCCAGCGCGCCATCGAGTTCCATCTCTGTCGGCTCGGCGCCGGCCCTGAGCCGGCGTTCGAATTCGGCGAGGGTGGCCTCGGCAGCAGAAACACCTTCCTGCGTTCCCTCGAGGAGGATGCCGCCGCCTTGGCTTTCGGCGCGCAGATTGTGCGCCTTGAGGCGAGTTTCCAGCAGGGTGAGATGGCGATGATGCGGACCGCACAGATCGCGCAGCCGCTCCGCCTCACGCACCTGATAGAGGCGGCGGACAGTCGGTGTTTCGCGCTCTGCGGGAGGTCGGCGCTTTCCGCTCACAGAGCGACCCCGCGCTGCCCGATGAGCTCGCCGGTCAGCGAGTTGAGGCTGGCGCTGCGCACCTTCACGTCGACGATTCGTCCAGTGAGGCTTTCCGGGCCATCGAAATGGACCGCCTGGAGATAGGGCGAACGGCCATGCATCTGGCCCGGATTGCGGCCCTTGCCGGTCACGAGGATGGGCAGGGTGCGTCCGATCTGGGCTGCATTGAAGGCCGATTGCTGTGCGCGCAGCAGTGCCTGCAGCGTCTGAAGCCGGGCATCCTTCACGCCTTCCGGCACTTGGCCTTGCATGTCCGCCGCCGGGGTGCCGGGGCGGGAGGAATATTTGAACGAATAGGCAATCGCGAATCCGATGTCGCGGACAAGCTGCATCGTGGCCCCGAAGTCCGCGTCCGTCTCACCGGGAAAGCCGACGATGAAGTCCGATGCTATGGCAATGTCCGGCCGCGCCATGCGCACATCGGCGATAATGGCGCGGTACTGGTCGGCGGTATGGCCGCGGTTCATGGCCTTGAGGATCCGGTCGGAGCCCGACTGAACCGGCAGGTGCAGGAAGGGCATCATGGCGGGCGTGTCACCATGGGCGGCAATGAGGCCGGGCTGCATGTCGCGGGGATGGCTCGTCGTGTAACGGATACGGTCGATGCCGCCGATCTTCGAAAGGTGACGGCACAGCTGGTCCAGCGTCCAGTCTTCTCCGCCGTCAGGCGCCGGGGCGGCGCCGTGGAAACCATTCACATTCTGGCCGAGCAGCGTGATCTCGCGCACGCCCTGAGACGCCAGGCTGCGCACCTCGGTCACGATATGATCCACACGGCGCGAGATCTCGGCGCCGCGCGTATACGGCACCACGCAGAAGGTACAGAACTTGTCGCAGCCCTCCTGGACAGAGACGAAGGCCGCCGGCCCATCGGCCTCGCGCGTCTTCGGCAGGGCATCGAACTTCTCGATCGTGTCGAAATCGGTCTCCAGCCGGTCGCCGATGGCGCGGCTGGCGCGGGCAATCATCTCGGGCAGCTTGTGATAGGCCTGCGGGCCGAGCACAAGATCAACCGCGGGCTGGCGCCGGATGAGCTCCTCGCCTTCGGCCTGCGCGACGCAGCCAGCCACGGCAATCGTCATCCGGCCGCCAGAGGCTTCCTTCATCCGTTTCAGCTGGCCGAGCTCGGAATAGACCTTCTCGGTCGCCTTTTCGCGAATATGGCAAGTGTTCACCACCACGAGGTCGGCTGCTTCCGGGCTCTCGACCGGGGCATAGCCTAAAGGCTTCAGAACATCGCGGATGCGTTCTGAATCATACACATTCATCTGGCATCCATAGGTCCTGATAAACAGGCCCTTCATGGGCTTTTCGTCGGGAGTGCCGGTCATCCGGCGGCTTATGCCTCAAAACCGGGCAAGCCGAAAGAACCTTCCTCCATCCAGACGGCTTCACAGCACTCACAGGCTTCACAGCCGGGAGAAGCGGGCTAGTGTGCCCTCAAACTGACAGAGTTGGCACCGGGGAGGCCGCATCAACATGCTCGCAGATCTGTACGAATCTTTCGCTGGCGCAGTGGAGAACGTCTCCAACTTCATCTGGGGCGGTGAATGGAACGGCCAGGAGGTTCTGGCTTTCGGACCGATGGCTGTCATCCTGCTCGGCACCGGCCTGTTCTTCATGATCCGGCTGGGCGGACGCCCGCTTCGGCGCTTTGTCCCGGCCGTCGTTGAAGTCTGGAAAGGCCGCAAGGGCAATGGCGACCCGGCCGCGATCACGCCGCTGCAGGCGCTTTCAACCGCGCTGTCCGGTCAGGTGGGCACGGGGAATATCGTGGGTGTGGCAACGGCGCTGACACTGGGCGGCCCTGGCGCGATCTTCTGGATGTGGGTCACGGCGATCTTCGGAATGGCGCTGGCATTCGCTGAAAGCTCCCTTGCCATCAAATACCGCGAGACGGACGAGAACGGCCGCATCAATGGCGGCCCGATGTATTACATCAAGAAAGGTCTCGGGAAGAACTGGACCTGGCTGGCCGCGATCTTCTGTGTCGGGACCATCTTCTCCGCGACGGCGACCGGCGGGATGATCCAGGCCAACAGCATGACTGCGAATATCCAGACCGAGCTGCGCCCGGTAAGCCAGACAATGCCTTGCGTCCTGCTTCAGCCAGCCCAGGACAATCTGCGCCAGGTGCCGGCCGGCACACTGGACCTGACACGGCTCACACGCGGTGACCTGCAATCGGTCAGCGCCTGCGAGATCACGTCCATTCCGCAGGAGCGGCTGGTCCTGATCGCGGGCGAAGCGGATCCTGAAACCGGGATCATCCCGGTCAACAGTATCGAGGCCTTGCCGGATATCGCCCTGCAGACCGAACCCGCCTCATGGATCTTCGGTCTCGTGATCGCGCTGCTCGTCTTTGCCGTGATCATCGGCGGCATCAAGTCGATCGGCCGGGTGGCCGGCGGCCTCGTACCGGCCATGGCCGCGCTCTACATTCTCGGCTGTGTCATCGTCCTGCTCCTCAACCTGGAATTCATTCCGGGCGCGTTCGGCATGATCTTCGCCTCGGCGTTCGGATTCGAACAGGCGGCGGGCGGTCTGGCAGGCTACGCCATCCTTTCGGCGATCCGCTTCGGGGTGGCACGCGGCCTTTTCTCAAACGAGGCCGGCCAGGGCTCCGCCCCGATCGCGCACGCGGCCTCGCAGATGAAGAACCCCGCCAAACAGGGTGAGATCGCCATGATCGGCGTCTTCATCGACACGATGGTGCTTTGCACGATGACCGCGCTGGTCATCCTGACGGCAGAGGGAACTTTCATCACCTCCACCGAATTGCTCGCAAAGCCGGAAATGATCGCGGCAGGACTGGGCGAGACAACAACCCACCTCTGGATGGCCGAAGGCGTCAACGCGGCGACCCTGACCAACCGCGCCTTTACCGACGCCGTCCCCGGGCCGGTGGGAGGCTGGATGGTGACCATCTGCCTGGCCCTGTTTGCCTTCACGACGATCATCGGCTGGTCCTACTATGCCGAACAGGCGACGACCTTCCTGGTCGGTGAATGGGCCACCAAGCCGTTCCGCTATATCTGGGTCGTGATCATTTTTGTCGGCAGCCTGCAGGAGGTGAATTTCATCTGGCGCTTCGGCGATATCGCCAACGCCTCGATGGCCTTCCCCAACCTGATCGCGATCATCATGTTATCGGGCGTCGTCTATGCCATCCACAAATCGAATGGCGATCCGGACACGCCGGACGGTGACAGCATCATGGAAGACCTGCGCAGGAAAACGCCCGCCGAATAGGCGGGCGTTCGAGGCGTCTGCCTGTGGGGTGGGACTAGATCGTCAGGACGATCTTGCCGAAATGCTGCTGGCTGGCCTGATGGGCAAAGGCGGCGGCGATCTCGTCCAGCGGGAAACGGCTGTCGATGACCGGCTTGAAGCCGGCGGCGTTGATCGCGTCAACCATGTCTTCCTGGTGGCGCCGCGAGCCGACTGTGATGCCGGACAGTGTGATGTTGCGCGAGAACAGAGCGGCGGTCGGGACCTCGCCCGAGATGCCGGTCAGGACACCGATGAGCGAGATGTGGCCGCCGGGGCGGCAGGCATTGATGGACTGCGCCATCGTGCCCGGGCCGCCGATCTCGACGACCTCGTCGACGCCCCGGCCGCCGGTCATCTCGAACGCGGTTTTACCCCAGTCCGGGTTTTCCTTGTAATTAATCACGTGATCGGCGCTTAGGCCTCTGAGCTTCTCGAGCTTGGCCTCAGACGAGGACGTCGCGATGACCCGCGCGCCGGCCGCCTTGGCAAACTGCAGCGCGAAGATCGAAACGCCGCCTGTGCCCTGGACGAGTACCCAGTCACCCGGCTTGGTGCGGGTTTCCACGAACATGCCGCGCCAGGCGGTCAACGCTGCGCAGGGCAGCGTGGCCGCTTCTTCGAAGCTCCAGCCGTCCGGCATGCGGGTGAATGCCGCCTCCGGTCCGGCATAAAGCTCGCAGCCAAACCCGTCGGCGCCGTCGCCCGGCACGCTCTGGAATCCGGCCGCCTCGATCTGGCCGGACTGCCAGTTCGGGAAGAACAGCGAGAGGACTCGGTCACCGACTTTCCATTTGGTTACGCCTTCGCCGAGCGCCACGACTTCTCCGGCGCCGTCCGACATCGGGATGCGGCCATCCGGGGTCGGAATACCGCCGAGGACAACGATGAAGTCATGATAGTTCAGCGAACTCGCCCGGACGCGAACCAGGATTTCGCCGGCCTTCGGTTTCGGATCATCTCGTGCCTCGATGACGAGCTTGTCGAGACCGCCCGGTTTCTTGACTGCGGCAACTTTCATTCTGCGTATCTCCCTTTGCGGGGGCCATCGGAGCGGCGGCACCCTAGGGGAAGTCAAGCGGCGCGGCGTCAGATCCCCGCGCGTTTCAGGAGGCGCTGGAAGCCCTCCCAGAACTCCGCCCGTCGCGCATCGGTTTCCATCAGGATTTCATGCATCGCGCCGTCGACCGTGATGTGCTCGCAATCCTTGAGGCGGGCGGCAAGCACGGCATGCGAAGCATTGTCCACAAGCTTTTCCTCGCCGGCCGATGCGACGAAGACCGGAATGTCGACACCTTTCAGCGCCTTCGGCCGCGTGAAGGTTTCCAGAATATCGAGCGAGGCGCCGAGCCAGCCCCAGGTGACCGGTCCGAGCTCCAGGGTCGGATGTGCGTCCGTCAGCGCGCGCTGGATTGCCCAGCGCCGCTTGTCATGGGTGACGATATTGGTTTCGAACGTCTCCGGAGGGCCTGGCTGGATGGCATAGTCGCCCGACCGGCCCGTGACCCGCATCGCCCAGACGAGATAGCGCATCCCGAAGAATTTCGATTTGAGCCCCCACATCGGCGCGCAGAACGCGGCCGCCTCGACCTTGACCAGACCGCGCGCAATTGCCGCCAGCGCAATCGCGCCGCCCATCGAATGCGCGAGCGCCACATATGGGCGCGGCAGCCGGTCACTGAGCGCATCAAGCCCCCCGGCGAGGGCGTTCATGAAGGTCTCGAACCGGTCGATATGGCCTTTGCTGCGATCAGGCAGCAGACGGTCCGACAGGCCCTGCCCCGGCCAGTCGAGGATGACCACGGCGAAGCCCATCTGCTGGAGTTCGCGGCCTACCTCGAAGTATTTCTCGATGAATTCAGTCCGGCCCGGACAGACGATCACCGTGCCGCGCGGCGCGGTCGCCGACAGGGCCGGCGCCGCGCAGGCCCGGAGCCGCCGGCCTTCAGCGCCCTCGAACCAGACAAGCTGCGCACCCTTCGGCGCAGGATTACCCGGCACATCGATGAACCCGTCCAGACTGTCCGTATCTGCTGCCGCCATCTTCCACTCTCATTGCCCATGAAACGAAACAGGCCGCCCGCAGGTGTCCCCGGGGCGGCCCATCACGTCAAGTCAGGCAGGGCTGGCTTAACCGGCCAGCTTCTTCATCAGCGATTGCAGCTGCATCGCTACCGACATGTCGCCGGCAACCTTCAGCTTGCCCTGCATGAACGCCATGGTCGGATCCATTGCGCCCGAAGCGATCTTCACGAAATCGTCCCAGGTGACCGAAATGGTTGCATCAGCTGGGCCATCGGAATTGTCGACTTTGCCTTCAGCGCCGTTGATCAGCAGTTTGCCGACACTGCCGAAATCAAACTTCACCGTCTTTTTGAAATCGCTGCCGCCGGAAAGAGCCTCCGAAGCACGTGTCGTGAGTTGGTCGAGATCCATAAGGCTTCCTCCTTGGATTGATACCTGAAGTGGGTAAAGCAAACCGGCGCGGCAGGAGCAAGAAGAATCCCTTGACGCGCCCTGCGATACTTCGGTCAGTTGGTCGCATGAGCTGGGAAAAAGCGATCGAGGAACTCCGCCGGCGGGAACGCCTAGCCGAGGCAATGGGGGGCGACGAGCCGGTCTCGCGCCAGCGCGGGCGCGGCAAGCTGACCGTTCGCGAGAGGGTGGCATTCCTGGCCGATCCCGGCAGCTTTCACGAGATCGGCAAGATTGCCGGCAAGGCGGTCTATGGCGCAGATGAGGAAATCGCAGGCTTTACGCCGTCCAACTCCGTCATGGGGCGCGCGACCCTGGAAGGCCGGCCAGCCGTCATCCTCGCGGATGATTTCACCGTGCGCGGCGGCGCGGCGGATGCCTCGATCTGGCAGAAGATGGTTCAGGCCATCAAGATGGCGGCCGAATACCGCATGCCGCTCGTGCAGATGATCGACGGCACCGGCGGCGGCGGCTCGGTCAAGATGCTCGAGAAGGACCCGCGCACCTATATTCCGGAAACACCCGGCTGGGCGGAGATTACCCGCGGGCTGACGCAGGTTCCGTTTGTCTCGCTGGCGCTGGGCCCCTGCGCGGGCATGGGGGCGGGCCGGGTCGCCGCGAGCCATTTCAGCGTCATGGTCAAAGAGCTCTCACAGGTCTTCGTGGCCGGGCCGCCGGTCGCCATCGCGCTCGGCGAGAACGTAACAAAGGAAGAACTCGGCGGCTGGAAGATCCAGGCGCAGAACGGGACAGTCGACAATGTCGTGGACACCGAGGCCGATGCCTTTGCCGCGGCGCGGGCGTTTCTCTCCTACCTCCCCTGCTCGGTGCATCACCTGCCGGAGCGAACGCCGCCATCCGACGATCCCAAGCGTCGAGATAAGAGCCTTCTCTCCATCGTTCCGGCCGATGGCCGCACGCCCTACAAGCCGCGTCGCATCATCGAGGCGTGCGCCGACGCGGGCAGCTTCTTCGAGATCGGATCGTATTGGGGCCGCGGGATCGTCACAGGCCTTGCCCGCATTGATGGCTATCCGGTCGGCATTCTGGCCGGGGACCCCTTTTTTCTCGACGGCGCCTGGACGGCCGATGTCTGCGACAAGGTCACCCGGCATATGGACCTGTGTTCGACCTTCCACCTGCCCGTCATCCATTTCGTCGACTGCCCCGGCTTTGCCGTCGGCGTGAAAGCCGAGACCGCCGGGGTCACCCGCGCGGGCGTGCGCGCGATGACGGCGGTGTATCAGGCGGATGTACCAGTCTGCTCGGTCGTCATCCGCAAGGCGTATGGTCTCGCGGGCTCGGCCATGATGAACCAGAGCCGCACCAAATGGCGCTATTGCTGGCCGAGCGGGGACTGGGGCTCGCTGCCGATGGCAGGCGGCATCGAAGCCGCCTTTCGCAAGGAGCTTTCCGAGGCCGAAGACCCGGAAGCCCTCAAGGCCGACCTCTACAGAAAATTCGAAGCGATCCGCTCGCCCTTCCGGACGGCGGAAAGCTTCTTTGCGGAGGAAATCATTGATCCGCGCGAGACACGGCCCCTGCTTGCCGACTTCATCGGACATGCGCAGCGCACCCTTGCGCCGGGCGAGCGCCATCATGGCTTCCGCCCCTGACCGGCTGATATCTATTTCCGACCGCGCTTCGGGCATCCTCTTGCCATTTTCCAGGAGTTGGTGCCTGTTCTGGCGCGAGTTGGCGAGGAACCGCTCATGATACGGACTTCATTTATTCTAGCCCTTCCGGTCCTGCTGCTCGCAGCCTGCGGCGCAGAGCAGGGTTATGACCCAGGCCGGGCAGCCATGGCCCCGCCTGCACCGCGCGAAATGGCGATGATGCAGTCTGACATCAGCCAGGAGAGCGCCTCGTCCGAGGGAGGCGGCGGGACAACTGGGCAAGCTGTGCAGCAATACATCGCCTATGCCCACTCGATCGGTGTGCGTTTGCCGGTCCGGTCGATCGAGCCAACGCTTCAGGGCCACATCGCGTCTTGCAATGCGGCCGGCTCGTCGGTCTGTCTTGTCACCAATTCAAACCTCTATGCCTATTCCGAAGACGAAGCCTCCGGCTTTCTGAACCTGCGCGCGACGCCGGCCTGGATCGAAACTTTCATGTCCGGGATCGATGCCGAGGTTCAGGCCGTGCGCGGCGAGGTGACGAGCCGTCAGACCACGGCCGAAGACCTCACCGTATCCATTGTCGACACCGATGCGCGGCTCAATGCTCAGATCCTGTTGCAGGAGAGGCTTGAGCAGCTTCTGGCCGACCGGCCGGGCAATCTCGGCGAACTGCTCGACACGCAGCGGGAACTGGCGCGGGTCAATGGCGAGATCGACTCGCTGACCTCTAACCTCGCTGCCCTGCGCCAGCGGGTCGATATGAGCCGACTGTCCGTCAACTACGAAACAAAACGCAATCCGGTCTCGCAGGGCGCGCTGCAACCGCTCGGCCAGGCATTCGGGAGCTTCTTCTACAATCTCTCAAGTGCACTCGCTGCCGTGGTCACCGCCTTTGCCGTGGGCCTTCCCTGGCTTCTCCTGATCGGCGCGCTTCTCTGGATCTGGCTCCGCCTGATCTGGCCGCGCATCCGCCGGAAGAAACCGAACGCCTGATCCGTACACGGATCAGGCACGCTCGGCCTCCTTCTGCCTCGCGCCCTCGCCTTTGCGGCCCAGCAGGCTGACGGCGCTTTCCTTCGGCACGATCATGATCATGTCGCTCAAGGTTGTATCCCAGTTGTCGAGGAGGTCCTTGCCGCGCGCGGAGCCTGTCCGGCGAACATGCTCTTCGAGCATCGCCTGCGCCTCGCCGCTATGCTCGGACAGCATGTCGGACAGCGGATACCAGTCGATGGAATCGGCGTTGACCACCCGCTCGAACCGCTTCTGGGGGTCCCAGTTGAAGGCGGCGCCGCCCGTCATGCCCGCGCCGAAATTGTCGCCCACCGGGCCCAGGATCAGCGCGCGGCCGCCCGTCATGTACTCGCAGCCATTGGCGCCGCAGCCTTCCACGACGGCCCTGGCCCCGGAGTTGCGGACGGCAAACCGCACGCCCGCCGTACCGGCGGCAAACAGTTTGCCGGATGTGGCCCCGTAGAGGCAGGTATTGCCGATGATCGCATCGCCCACCGCCGCGCGCCGGTCGCGCGGACGCGGTGTGACGACGACCGTCGCGCCGGAAAGGCCTTTGCCGACATAGTCGTTCGCATCCCCGAGCACTTCCAGCAGCAGGCCCTGCACGCTGAACGCGCCCAGCGACTGACCGGCTGACCCTTCCAGACGGATATGCAGCCGGCCTTCGGGAAGCGCGTGCATGCCGAATTTTCGGGTGATGCGCGAACTCGCCCGGGCGCCGATCGCCCGCATCGTGTTCTGGACGCCGTATTCAAGCTGCATCTTCTCGCCGCGTTCGAAAAAAGGCTCCGCATCGCGCAGGATCTGCGCGTCGAGCGTATCCGGCACGGACTCGCGCCGGTTGGGCTTGTAGACGACGGGGCTGTCGGTATCGACCTGGACGAGGAGGGGGTTGAGGTCGAGATCGTCGAGATGCGTCGCGCCGCGGCTGACCTGTTTGAGTAGGTCGGTGCGCCCGATGGCTTCATCCAGCGATCTGAGCCCGAGCGCAGCCAGGATCTCGCGGACATCCTCGGCGATGAAGCTCATCAGGTTGACGACCTTGTCGGGATTGCCGGTGAAATGCGCGCGCAGGGCTTCGTCCTGCGTGCAGACGCCGACGGGGCAGGTGTTCGAATGGCACTGGCGCACCATGATACAGCCCATCGCGACCAGCGAGGCCGTGCCGATACCATATTCTTCCGCCCCGAGCATGGCGGCGATGACGATGTCGCGCCCCGTGCGCAGGCCGCCATCGGTCCGCAGGGTGATCTTTTCACGCAGGTTGTTGAGCGACAGCACCTGATGGGCTTCGGCGAGGCCTATCTCCCAGGGCAGGCCCGCATATTTGATCGAGGTCTGCGGCGAGGCGCCCGTGCCGCCGACGCCGCCGGCGATCAGGATGATATCGGCCTTGGCCTTCGCGACGCCGGCCGCCACCGTGCCAACGCCTGACTGGGCAACGAGCTTCACGCAAACCCGCGCCTCGGGATTAATTTGTTTGAGATCATAGATCAGCTGGGCGAGGTCTTCGATTGAATAGATGTCATGATGCGGCGGCGGCGAGATGAGGGTCACACCGGGAGTGGCGTGGCGGAGCCGCGCGATGAGCTCCGTGACCTTGAAGCCCGGCAGCTGGCCGCCTTCGCCGGGCTTGGCGCCCTGCGCCATCTTGATTTCGATCTCGCGGCATTCGTTGAGATATTCCGCGGTCACACCAAACCGGCCGGAGGCGATCTGCTTGACCGCAGAGTTCATGTTGTCGCCATTTGGCAGCGGCCGGTAGCGGGCGCGGTCCTCCCCGCCTTCTCCGGACACGGACTTTGCACCGATCCGGTTCATTGCGATGTTCAGCGTGCCGTGCGCTTCCGGCGACAGCGCGCCGAGCGACATGCCCGGCGTGACAAAGCGCTTGCGGATTTCGTTGATCGACTGGACCTGCGCGAGCGGGATGGCGGCCGCCGCTGCCTTGAAGTCGAGAAGATCGCGCAGTTGAAGCGGGTCGCGGCTGTGCACCGCATCCACATACTTCCGGTAGATCGAATAATCGCCTCGGTCACAGGCCGCCTGCAATGTGTGGATCAGGTTGCCGTCCAGGGCATGCGGCTCGTCCGACGCGCGGAGCCGGTAGAAGCCGCCGACGGGCAGCGAGATGACATCCTCGTCAAAGGCCTGCTGGTGGCGCACGAGGGCGTTCTCTTCCAGGCCGGCGAGGCCGAGGCCGGAAATGCGGCTGGACATACCGGGGAAGTAATCGGCCACTAGAGCGCGCGACAGCCCCAGCGCCTCGAAGTTGTATCCGCCGCGATAGGACGATATGACAGAGATGCCCATCTTGGAGATGATCTTGAGGAGACCTGCCTCGATCGCTTCCTTGAAATTCTGGACGGCCCGGCCGAGCGAGATGTCCCCCATCAGGCCTTTGGCATGGCGGTCGGCAATCGCGTCTTGCGCCAGATAGGCGTTCACGCATGTGGCCCCGACGCCTATCAGTACGGCAAAATAATGCGTATCCAGACATTCAGCGGAACGCACCGTGATCGAGCAGAAGGATCGGAGCCCCTGCGCGACGAGGTGCGAATGCACCGCGCCGGTTGCGAGCACCATGGGTACGGCGATCCGCGTCGCTGACTGGTTCTGATCTGTCAGGATGATGTGTTCACGCCCAGCGCGCACGGCCTCCTCGGCTTCTCGCCGGATGCGCTCCAGCGCGGCCTTCAGGGCTGCGCCTTCGAAATTGATGTCTTCCGCCGCAAAGGTGCAGTCGATGATCTCGGTGCCGAGCGCCAGCCGGTCCAGAAGACGTTCATACATGCCGGTGGTGAGCACAGGGCTTTCCAGCACGAACACTTCCTGCTGGGATTTGTCAGTATCGAGCACATTGCCGAGGTTCTTGAAGCGCGTGCGCAGGCTCATTACGCGGCCTTCGCGCAGCGGGTCGATCGGCGGGTTCGTGACCTGGCTGAAATTCTGCCGGAAGAAATGGCTCATCGGCCGGTAAGCAGACGTGAGAACGGCCGGGGCCGTGTCATCGCCCATCGAGCCGATCGCTTCCTTGCCGCCCTCGGCCATCGGTGCGAGGATGAGTTCCAGCGTTTCCAGCGTATAGCCGGCCGCCGTCTCGCGGCGCAGGCGTTCTTCCTTGGTAAACAGGACCGGTTCCGGACCCGGACCGATTTCCGGCTCGAGCTCTGTTACGGCCTGCAGCCATTCCTCATACGGCGCCTGAGCCGCGAGATAGTCGACGATCTCGCGGTGATCATAGAACTTGCCGCTACTGAGATCTGCGGCGATCATGCCGCCAGCGGGAATCGATCCACGCCGGGCGACCTCATGGTCGCCGAGCGGGCACATGCCCGTTTCCGACCCTACCGCCAGAATACCATCCGTGGTCAGAGCATAGCGTAAAGGGCGAAGCCCGTTGCGGTCAAGCCCGGCAATGGCCCAGCGCCCGTCAAAGGCTGCAATCGCCGCGGGCCCATCCCAGGGCTCCATCACGGAGTTGCAATAGTCATAGAGGGCTCGGTGCGAGACCGGCATCACCGAATCGCGTTTCGACCAGGCTTCGGGGATAAGCATGGCTTTCGCCATGGGCGCCGGGCGGCCGGATTTGCAGAGCAGTTCGAACACCGCGTCCAACGCGCCGGAATCGGAGGTTGCGTCCGGAATGACGGGCTTCACATCCTGCGTGTAGTCGCCGAAGGCTTCCGACACCATGCGGATCTCGTGGCTCTTCATCCAGTTCTTGTTGCCGCGAACCGTGTTGATCTCGCCATTGTGCGCGATCTGGCGGAAGGGCTGGGCGAGCGCCCATTGCGGGAAGGTGTTGGTTGAATAGCGCTGGTGATAGATCGCAAAGGCCGAGACGAAGCGCGGATCGCGCAGATCGAGATAGAAATTGTCGATATCGGCGGCAAGGAACATGCCCTTGTAAATCAGCGACTGATGATTGAGTGAACAGATGTAGAAAGACGGAATGGCCGCTTCGCGGGCCCTCCGTTCGATCCGCCGACGGCAGATATATAGGGCGCGCTCCATTTCCTCGGTCGAACGGCCGCGCGCGTCCCGGAACATGATCTGCTCGATGGCCGGGCGCGTATCTTTCGCTTTCTGTCCGATTACGGACACATCGACGGGCGGCTGACGCCAGCCATAGATGTAGAATCCGAAGTTCAGCACTTCGCGCTCGACCAGTGTGCGGCCGGCCTCCTGGGCAGCAAAGTCGGTTCGCGGAAGAAATATCTGGCCAACACAGATCCGGTCGTCGGTCGGGCTATGCCCGGTGCGGCTCACATGCTCGCGGAAGAAGTCCTGCGGGACATCGAGGCGGATGCCGGCGCCGTCGCCGGTCTTGCCGTCGGCATCGACGGCGCCGCGGTGCCAGACATTCTTGAGCGCTGCGATGCCCATCTCGACAATCTCACGCCGGGGCTTGCCGTCCAACGCCACGACGAGGCCGACGCCGCAGGCATCGCGCTCATCCTCTGGGCTGTAGGCGTTCGCCTCGATCAGGCGCTGGCGGTTGGCTTCATACTGTTTCAAATAGTCCGACATAAGACTTACTCCGCCGCCACTTTTGCCGATGCTACGGCTGATTTCATCGCCCTGTGCATGGCCTCCGCCGCATCGCGGCCATCCTTGATCGCCCAGACGACGAGTGACGCGCCGCGCACGATGTCGCCCGCCGCATAGACGCCCGGCAGGCTGGTTTCCATGGTTGCATAATCGACACGCACGGCGCCCCAGCGGTTCACGGTGAGTGCAGGTTCATTGAACAGGGCCGGCAGGTCCTCGGGATCGAAGCCGAGCGCCTTGATCACCATGTCGGCCTTGACGTCAAAGATCTCGCCGGTCTTCACCGGGCTCTGGCGTCCCGACGCGTCCGGCTCGCCGAGTTTCATCCGGCTCGCACGCACGGCCTTCGCCTTGCCCGCCTTCGTGTCGAGGATCGCTTCGGGATTGGCGAGCCATTCGAAGACGACGCCCTCTTCCTCCGCGTTCTGAACTTCACGCTGCGAGCCCGGCATGTTGGCCCGGTCGCGGCGGTAGAGACAGGTGACGGACTTAGCGCCCTGGCGGATGGCCGTGCGCACGCAGTCCATCGCGGTGTCCCCGCCTCCGATGACGACCACGCGCTTTCCCCCGGCATTGAGCGCGCCGGACGCATGCGCGTCGATCTCGTCGCCGAGGTCCACACGGTTGGACGCGGTCAGATAGTCCAGCGCGGGCAGGACCCCCTTGGCGCCGGTACCGGGGCATTTGAGGTCCTTGGCCGCGTAGACGCCGGTGGCGATCAATACGGTATCATGTGCGGCGCGCAGGACTTCCAGGCTGATGTCCGTACCGATACGCGTGTTGAGCCGCAGCGCGATGCCGGACTCTTCAAGGCGGGTGACGCGGCGTTCGACGACATACTTCTCCAGCTTGAAACCTGGGATGCCGTAGATAAGCAGTCCGCCGCCCCGGTCATAGGCGTCATAGACGGTCACCTGATAGCCCTTGCGGCGGAGCTGTTCGGCAGCGGCAAGCCCTGCCGGGCCAGCGCCGATGATCCCGGCCGACTGGGCGCGCTCGCGCGGCGGCTTGATCGGCTGGACCCAGCCTTCGGCCCAGGCGGCGTCTGTAATGTAGCGCTCGATGCTGCCGATGGTCACCGTCCCGTGGCCCGATTGTTCGATCGTGCAGATGCCTTCGCACAGCCTGTCCTGCGGGCAGATGCGGCCACAGATTTCCGGCATATTGTTGGTCGCGGTGGACACCCGCCAGGCTTCCTCGAGCCGGCCTTCCGCCGCAAGCTTTAGCCAGTCGGGAATATTGTTCTGCAGCGGGCAGCCCTGCTGGCAGAAGGGAACCCCGCACTGGGAACAGCGGCTCGCCTGGTCCTTGGCGTCCTGCACAGCAAAATCGCCATAGATTTCCCGGAAATCCTGCGCGCGCTCGGCCGCCGAGCGTTTGACTGGCATGGACCGGGAAACCCGGGTGAACTGCAGCATTTTCTCCGCCATGACGGCCTCCTGATAGGGAAGTGACGACTTAGGCATTCGGAGGGAAGAGGTGAAGTTGAATTTCAAAAAAAAGGTATCGGTTGAATACCTTTTGGCATCTTTTGCTGCTATTCGCTGGCAACTGGCACGGCGCTGTGAGCCAAACAATATCACATTGATATCTGCATTTCCGCCTGCAAAGTCGGCTCGAATTGCGATACCCGCTGAGTATCAAAATTGCAGACGGCCCGGCCATGTCCCTGATCCAGCTTATCCTGATCGCCATCGTGCAGGGCGTCACGGAATGGCTGCCTGTGTCTTCGTCCGCTCATGTCCTCCTTGCCTCTGACTTATTCGGTATCACCGGGCGCGACGAACTGCTAATCAATGCTGTCTCCAACACGGGCACATTGCTCGCGATGCTGATCTATTTCCGGAAGGATGTGGCGGCGGCCCTGCTCGGCAGCTTCGAATTGGCCACCGCCTCCACGCGCAAGGGACAGCCGCTCTCGAGGGGGGCAAAGCTCGCCCTCTGCATCCTTGTTGCGACGCCCTTCGCGCTGGTCGGCGCCGTGATCTTTGAGCGCCTGGCGCCAGAAGGTTTTCAGCAGGACATGCGCTCCGTTTATACGGTCGCTGCATCCACCATCGTGTTCGGCGCCCTCCTCTGGTGGGCCGATGTTCGCGGCGGACGCGCGCGCACCGAGGCCGACATGACCCTGCGCGACGCCTTCCTGATCGGCGCCAGCCAGCTCGTCGCGGTCATCATTCCCGGCACCAGCCGTTCCGGCATCACCATGACGGCCGCAAGGGCCCTCGGTTATGAACGTACGGAAGCGGCGCGCTTCGCCATGCTGATCGGCGCGCCGATCCTGGCAGCGGTCAGCCTTTACGGCCTGCTCGGCTTGATGACATCACCTGAAGGCGAGTCCGCCGTAACGCTGACGGACGGACTGATTGTGGCAGCGTTCGCCTTTGTCTCCGGCTACGCCTCGATCGGCCTGCTGATGGCAGTCGTGCGGCGGATGAGTTTTCTCCCCTTTGTGCTCTACCGGTTTGCGCTGGGCGCGTTACTGTTAATGACTTCGCCGCTGGTCGCCGGCTGGTTCTGAAGCAGCGCCTCAGGCCTCACGCGTCCTGTGGAACTCGCCATAGGGGCGGAAACGCCAGAGATAGGACGGAACGACAGACTCAACCGACTCCAGCTTCGTCACACCGAGATCCCGGATCGTCAGCGCGCCCTGCGCGACGACATTGTCGTTGGTTAGCATTTCCAGCTGCGAACCCGTAATGGGGGGCGCGCCGAACAGGCCCCAGGAAAACGGCGGGATGAACCGCCATACGGCCCCGCAGATGTAAGCGAACGGACGCAACACGAAAAAGGGCAGCGGGAGTTTGAACCGCTTCCGGTCGGTGATCTGCATGATGATGTCGTAGATCTCGTTGAAGCTGTAAGTGCCGGGCCCGCCGAGTTCGAATGTCTTGCCGGCCGCGTCCGGCTCTGTCACAGCCGCGGCGATGGCCTCGGCCACATCACCCGCATAGACCGGCTGGAAACGCGTCTTGCCCCCGCCGATCGCCGGCAGAAAGGGCGCAAACCGCGCCATCTCAGCGAACCGGTTGAAGAATTGGTCTTCCGGGCCGAACACGATGGACGGCCTCAGGATCACGGGTGCGGGAACGGCCTGGCGCACAGCCGCCTCGGCCTCGGCCTTGCTGCGTCCGTAGGGCGACTTCGACCCGGCGTCGGAGCCAATCGCCGAGACCTGCACGAAACGCGCGATCCCCTTCTCTGCTGCAATTTTCGCCAGAAGCGCGGCGCCGTCGGCCTGCGCGCCGCTGAAGGACTGGCGGCCGCTCTCGAAGAGAATACCGACAAGGTTCACGACCGCGTCGGCCCCGTCCAGCGCGCGCTCCAGAGAGGCGCGGTCACGAACATTCGCCTGAACGATATCGACCCAGCCCGGCGGCCCCGCGAGGCGAACATCTATCGCGGCATGCACCCGGCGGCAGGCCACCCGGACGCGCCATCCGCGCTCCACCAGCGCCCGCGCGGCATACCGCCCCAGAAAACCGGAGCCGCCAACCAGTGTCACCAAGCCTCTGCCCATCGTCTTCCATGTCCTGTCTTCCAGCCCGCGAAACACTGCGAGTCCGTTCCAGCGCGCCTTTCACCACATTTGCTCCATAGCTGTCCATGCGGCCATGGCGCCTGAACAGCCTGCAGCGAACCTCTGAACGCGCAGCGCGCTGTTCGGGGGAGCACCGCCGCCTGTCAGGCCTTCATCAGGCCGGACGCCTTGAGCAGCTTGCCGGCGCGCAGCACACGGGCGAGCTTGTGCTCACTCGACCGGTCGCCCTTGTTGGAATCGGGATGGAAGCGGCGGACATATTCGGCATAGCGCACCCGGATCTCCGAAGAGGACGCATCGGGCTCAAGATCGAGCTCCCGCAGCGCGCGCAGTTGCAGGCTGGAGCGATGGGCGGACACCTTGGCCTCGGCAGCAGGCGTGTCATCCACATCGAAGAACCCGCGGCCTGACCAGCGCTTGGGGTCATGCATGTGCGCAGCCTTGTTGCCGCCGACAGGCCCTGCCCCGAATCGCCAGGTGCGTTTGTGGCCATAGCGTTCGGCGCGGAGGAAAGCCGCCGCTTCGGTTTCCGTCATGCCCTCAAAGAAGTTGAAGCTGCGATTGTAGGCCGCCGCATGCGCCTCGCAGAACCAGATCTTGCCTTTTCCGCCCGATGCCGGCGCCGGATGCGACCCTTCCAGATCACATCCAGGCTCCTCGCAGACACGGGTCTGCTTCGCGCGCCGCCGCGACGTTTCGTCGGCAGGCGGTTTTATGCGTATATCCGTGAACTTTACACGGTAGATGAACGGATCGCCGTCTGACATGGGACGGCATAATAGGGAGCACCGGGTTAAGATGCCACAACCAACTGACAGGCAGGCCCGCATTGAGGCAGCGCTCATCGCCGCATTCGCGCCGAGCACCCTCACGGTGAAGGATGACAGCGCGTCCCATGCGGGCCATGCAGGCGCCGCGCCAGGCGGCGAAACGCACTACACCGTTGAAATTGTGTCCGAAGCCTTCGAAGGCCTGTCGCGGGTTCAGATCCAGCGGACGGTCATGATGGTGTTGCAGACGGAATTTGATTCCGGCCTGCATGCCCTCTCGCTGAAAGCCCGCCCCCCGGGCTGAACCTGCCTCAGCTGTCCGAGACCGGTTCATCGGCCCTGATGACGTTCACGCCTGTGACCTGGTTGCGCTGGCGCCGAAGCACGTTGAACCGGTAGCCGTGGAAAACGAAGCTCTGGCCAGGTTCCGGGATCGTCTGGGCTTCATGAATAACCAGACCGGCGACCGTGACCGCCTCCTCGTCCGGCAGGCTCCAGCCGGTTGCCCGGTTGAGATCGCGGATCGGGACCCAGCCATCGACGTTCACCGAGCCGTCCGGCTGCGGCCGGACCCCCTGAACCTGCACGTCATGTTCGTCATGAATGGCGCCGACGATTTCCTCGAGAATGTCCTCGAGCGTGATCAGGCCCTGCAGCTCGCCATATTCATCAATCACCAGCGCGAAGTGCTGACCACGCGCAAGGAACTGGTCGAGCTGTTCCTGCACCGGCGTCGTCTCCGGCACGAACCAAGGCTGGCGCAGGATGGTGTCGAGGTCAATCTTGGCAATCTCACCGCCGAGGGGAAGCGCGGCGCGGAGCAGGTCCTTGGCGTGGAGGATCCCGATGATCTCTTCCTTCTCGCCCCGATAGAGCGGAAGGCGCGTATGCGGGCTCGACAACGCCTTCTGAACCAGTTGCCGCCGGTCCATGTCCGCATCCAGCATCTGGATATTCTTCCGGTGGATCATGACGTCTTCGACGGTGAGTTCTTTCAGGTCGAGCGCGCCCACGAGGCGGAGCCTGTCGGCCATGCCGACCCCTCCTTCGGCGGCGTGAAGATCGATCGCGCCGCGGATTTCATCGTCCGCAGACAGCGGGTTGGCCGGCGCGCCGACGCCCAGCAAATGCAGAAAGCCACCGACGATGAGCTGGATGACCCGGATGATCCAGGACGCCGCCGTGACCAGAACCAGGATCGGTCCGGCCACCGTCAGCGCTACTTTGTCCGGCCGCGAAATAGCGTAAGTCTTTGGCAGGACTTCCGCAAAAATCAGCACCAGCACGGTCATGACAAATGTGGCGATGGCGAGCGCCATGCCGCCCGGCCCGAACAGCATCGTGAACAGGGAAGTCGCCAGGACCGAGGCCAGGATGTTGACGACATTGTTGCCGAGCAGGATGGCGCCGATGAAATTCTCCCGGTTCGTCAGAAGCTTGTTGACCGTTCGCGCCCGCTTGTCGCCCTCTTTTTCAAGCGCATGCATGCGCGCGCGCGAGGCAGCGGTCAGCGCGGTTTCCGAGCCCGAGAAGAATGCCGACATCATCAGCAGGCAGAAGATGGCGACAGCGAATCCGACAATCATGGCAATGCCTCAGCTACAACAATCTGGCGTGGAAAGTTCGCTCGCCAGGAATGCCTCGACAGAGGCAAGGTCCGCATCCGGATGAACAAAAGCGGCGCCGATCCGGCGCGCAAGGATCAGGGGAACCCGGCCGCCGCGCGCCTTCTTGTCTTGCTGCATCAGGGCAGCAAGATGCGGCGCAGCGAACCGGTCCCGATCCCATCCGGCGATGGAAACCGGCAAGCCCGAGGCAGCGAGTGTCTCTGCGACGCGCGCAGCATCCGCGTCCGGTGTAATGCCCTCGCCCGCGCCATAACGGAAGGCCAGCGCCATGCCCAGCGCAACCGCCTCGCCATGCAGCAGGTCCGGGCGGTACTCATTTGCCGCTTCCAGTGCATGCCCGAATGTGTGGCCGAGATTGAGCAGCTGACGCACGCCGGTCTCGGTTTCGTCTTCGGCAACGATGGCAGCCTTCGCCGCGCAGGAACGCGCCACCGCCTGGCAGATGGCATCCGGTTTCAGTGCCAGAACATCCGCGCCGTTTTCCGCCAGCCAGTCAAAGAACGGCGCATCATTGATGAGGCCGTATTTCACGATCTCGGCATAACCGGCGCGCAGTTCGCGCGCGGACAAGGTCGACAACAGGGCCGTTTCGGCGATCACAAGCCGCGGCTGGTAGAACGCCCCGATCATGTTTTTCCCACGGGGTGTGTTGACGGCGGTTTTTCCGCCAACGGACGAATCGACCTGGGCCAGAAGGGTCGTCGGCACCTGAACGAAGCCCATGCCGCGTTTCATGAGGCTGGCCGCGAGGCCGCCCATATCGCCGATGACACCTCCGCCGAAGGCAATCAGGATATCGCCGCGATCCGCGCCTGCGCACAGCAGCCAGTCCAGCACGCCTTCCAGCCGTGAGAAGCTCTTGGTCTGTTCGCCGGGCGGCACGGCCAGCCAGTCCAGCGCAATGCCCGCCGGGCCCGCCGCCTGCTCCAGCGCCGCGCGGTGATGCTGCATCACCGTTTCATCGGTGAGCACAAAGGCGCGCGGGCGTTTCAGCAGGGGCGCGAGGCGGCGGCCAAGCTCCGCCAGGGCGCCGTGGCCGACCAGAATGTCATAGGCGCGCGCGCCGAGTTCGACGCGGACCGTTTCCAGCGATGTTACAGGGGTCATTGAGGGTTCCAGGTCTGAAGGGCTTTCAGGATGGCATTGACGGTCTGCCCGTGCGGGCCGTCTTTCGAGTGAACCGTGAGATCGGCCTGCGAATAGAAGGGTTCCCGCTCCGCGACCAGATTGGTCAGGTGCAGTTTGGCGTCGGCCCGCTTCAGGAGCGGCCGGTTATCGCGTTTCTGAACGCGGCGCCAGAGGGTCTCGAGATCGGCGTTGAGCCAGACGCTGATGGCCCGCTCGCGCATCAGGTACCGCGTCTCAGGATCCAGAAAGGCGCCGCCGCCGGTGGCCAGGACATGCGGGGGAAGTTCGAGGAGGCGGCGGATGACCTGCTTCTCGCCACGCCGGAAGTCTGCCTCGCCGTGCAGGGCGAAAATGTCGGAGATCGACAGGCCGGCAGCTTTCTCGATTTCGGAATCGCTGTCAAAGAATAGCCGGCCCATCCGTTCGGCCAGGCGGCGCCCGACCGTCGATTTGCCCGCCCCCATCAGCCCGACAAGCGCAATCGTGCGCGCGCCGTAAGGCGGCTTGCTACTCGAAGGGTCAGCGTCCGGTGGCATAGGCTCTGTCTTACCCGGCGTTGCGAAGATATCCTAGTGATGCCACATAGGCGGCCATATCGGCAGGCAGAATAGGCTTGTCACAATGTTTTTGCGGGACCGGCATCATGCGGAAGTACCTTATCCTGTTTGTGGTCCTCGCGATCATCGTCCTTGGCGGCATGTGGTGGCTCGGCCAGCAGGCGGCCAACAATGCCCCGCCAGACGGCGAAATCCGCATTCCGGTTGAGGGCGTTTTCAACTAGCCCCCATTCATCCTGCCTTAAAGTCGCGCGCCTAAGCTCCGCGCTATGACCGACCGCATGCGCATTGGCGCTTTTCTGGAAATGATGTCGGCCGAGCGGGGCGCCAGCCCCAACACGCTCGACGCCTATGGCCGCGACCTGCTGGACGCTTCCGAATTCTGCGGCGGGGGGCTGACACGGGCCACAGCGCAAGACTTGTCCGGATGGCTCGCGGACCTCGCAGCGCGCGGCATGGCGCCGTCGAGCCAGGCCCGCAAACTGTCCGCCGTGCGCCGCTTCTTCCGCTTTCTGTTCCAGGAAGGCGACCGGAAAGATGACCCGACTGCCCGGCTCGATGGCCCATCGCCCGAACGCGAAGTGCCGGATGTTTTGTCGCGAGAGGAGGTCAGCCGGCTGATCGACGCCTGCGGCAGCGATATCCGGCTTCGCTGCATTCTCGAACTTCTGTACGGCGCTGGCTTGCGGGCGACGGAACTGGTGAGCCTGCGAACCGGAAGCCTGCCGCGCCGAAAGGGCGGGCAGTGGCTGACTGCCGACATCATCATTCGCGGCAAAGGCGGCAAGGACCGGCTCTGCCCGCTCGGGCGCCAGGCACTCAGCGCCTTGTCCGACTGGCTTAAAGCGCGCGAGGCCTCCCTCCCCCAGAGCCCGATCCAGCGGGCCCGGGCGGACGCCTTCGTATTCCCGTCGCGCGGCCGGGATGGGCATCTGACGCGGCGGCGCCTCGGTCAGATGCTGGAAGCGCTGGCTTGCAAGGCGGGCCTGCGACCGGAGCGCGTCTATCCGCACGCCTTGCGGCACGCCTATGCAACCCACCTGCTGCAGGGCGGCGCTGACCTGCGCAGTGTGCAGACTTTGCTGGGCCATGCGGACATCGCGACGACGCAGATTTACACCCACGTTCTCACTGACGAACTCGCCGAACTGCTCGAGACGGCCCATCCGATGGCCACTCAGGGGCGACGGGTGAGGGGCTGAGGCGGCCCGCAGAGCGCCGCTTGCGGAGTTATCTGCGTCATCCGATATCCTAGCTGCCAGCACATGCTGGCTTTCCAGCTATGGGGTCTCTCATGGGTCGCCTTTTCCGCGCCCTGATCGCAACGTTCCTCCTCACCGAAATCGCAGCCATCTTTCTCGGCACATCCGTCTGGGCCATTCTGGCGGAGTTTCACGCCAGCCTTCCGGTAATCATCGCCGTTGAAGCCGCCGTGGCCGCGGTCGTGCTCGTTCTGGCCGTCATAATTTTCCGCCGCGCCATGGCAGCGGAAGCCCGGATCGAAGCCGGACTCCCGTCAGAAAGCTAAGGTCAGCCTCCCGGCGACTTCAGGCAATCCTGGCGCCGCCGCGCGTATTCACCCAGAAGGCGTGTACAACGCCCGGCAGCCAGCCGATGAGCGTGAGGAGCACGTTCAGAACGAACTGCAGGCCGATCCCCTCCTTGATGGCCACCGCAACCGGCGGCAGGAAAATCGTGAGCAGGATCATCAGGAGGGACATGGAACGGCCTTTCATAGTTGTCTTCACGGACAACGCCTCAGCCGGAGCCTTGTTCCACCGGCACTTCCCGGTTTGACGCGGTGCAGCATGCGCCCTACTCATCTCGCCCGAACCGGGAGGGCACAATGAGCCAGAAAACGCCGCGCAATTTCTTCAAACCCCTCGCCATCGGCGCGCCGGAGCCGTACCGGGAGCTGCCCGTCCGGCTGGAGCGGATGATCCATTTCGTGCCGCCGCATAATGACAAGGTCCGCGCGAAGGTGCCGATCATGGCAGAAGGGGTCGATGTTCTGCTCGCCAATCTTGAAGACGCCATCCCGTCTGACGCGAAGGAGGCCGCCCGCGCGGGCGCCGTTGAAATGGCGGCGATGGTTGACTGGCAGGCGACCGGCACGGGCTTCTGGAGCCGGGTGAACTGTCTCAACTCCCCCTGGTTCCTGGATGATGTGACAGAGCTGGTTCTCAAGGCCGGCCATCAGGTGGATGTCATCATGCTGCCCAAGGTCGAAGGCCCCTGGGACATTCATTATGCCGACCAGCTCGTCGCCCAGCTCGAGGCGAAAGCCGGCCTCTCCCGCCCTATCCTCTTCCACGCCATTCTCGAGACAGCCGAAGGCATGGCCCGGGTCGAGGACATCGCGCTCGCCTCGCCGCGCATGCAGGGCATCAGCCTAGGCCCGGCCGACCTCGCCGCAAACCGCAAGATGAAAACCACCCGTGTCGGCGGCGGACACCCTTTCTACCGCGTGCTGGAAGACCCGCATGCGGGCGGCGGCCCGCGCGCCAATGCCCAGCAGGACCTCTGGCACTACACCATCGCCCGCATGGTTGATGCCTGCCGGATGGCTGGCATCAACGCCTTCTATGGCCCGTTCGGCGATATTGCCGATCTCGACGCCTGTGAGCAGCAGTTCCGCAACGCATTCCTGCTCGGCTGCGCAGGCGCCTGGAGCCTGCACCCGAACCAGATCGCCGTCGCCAAGCGCGTGTTCTCGCCAGACCCGGACGAGGTGAAATTCGCCCGCAAGATCCTCGCCGCCATGCCGGACGGCTCCGGCGTAGCCATGATCGACGGCAAGATGCAGGACGATGCGACCTGGAAACAGGCGAAGGTGATCTCCGATCTCGCCGACCTTGTCGCAGGCAAGGACCCGGACCTGGCTGCGGCCTATTCGAGCTGAAAACGCCCTCGCCTAAACCGGCGAACCTGCTAGCGTGACATGGCGCGCAGGACGCGCAAGCCATGGGAGGTACGCCGTGCTGAAGAGTTTTGCTGTGTTGCTGGCATCAGCCGCCATCTGCTTTACGGCCGGAGCGGACGAGGTCTGGTCCACGCCCATAGGCGAGGTGATCTACGAACAGGAACTGGAGAACGGGCAGGCGATCTTCTCCTTTCCCGGCGAAGGCGGCGGCCGCCTGATCGCGGTGTTTAACGGTCTTGCCGGCGTGTCTGAGGGCCGCGGGTATTACGAGGGGTCCTGGATCGATCCCGATGCGGGCACCGAAGGCCCCTGCCCGACCGCGATGGTCGATCCGGTTTCCGGAAAGTTGAGCCACAGCTGGGGCCCGATGGACCTGGTGTTCACCGAGCCGGACTTTCCAGGCGGCTGGGTCGCGCTTCGCGGCCTGTGCTTTGAGACGGCCACGGACTATCTGATCGGCACGCCGATCGCGGGATGACCCCGCCGGTTCTGGAAACAGATCGTTTGAGGCTGCGCGGCGCCGCTCCGGGAGACCTCGATGCCGCCGCCCGGATGTGGGGCCAGGCAAACGTATCGCGTTTCATCGAGGCAAACCGCGCTCCCGGCAGGACGCCTGGTTCGCCCTGCTCCGCGGCGCCGGGAAGTGGACCCTTAAAGGCTACGGCTACTGGGTGGTCACCGACCGCCAGACAGGCCGCTTCCTCGGCGAGACAGGCTTTGCCGGCTTCCAGCGCAGGCTGGACACGGATCTGATCTCGGGCCCCGAGGCGGGCTGGGCCTTCGCGCCCGAGGCCTGGGGACGGGGCATCGCAGCTGAAGCGGTGCTTGCGGCGCATCAATGGCTGGACCAGTCGCGGGCACAGGCAAGTTTCTGTGTCATCGAGCCCGGCAATCTCGCGTCCATCCGGGTCGCCGGGAAGGCCGGATACCGATGGGCGGGCAAGACCTTGCGCGCCGGCGCCGAAGTCTCCGCCTATTCGCGCGGCACATGAGCGAATTCGCCCCGGCCCTCATCATTGGCGCCGAGCGGCTTCCATGCCCTGAGCAAGTCAAGGAAAGCCTGATCGGGCAGACCCGGACTGTAGAGGAAGCCCTGGGCCATGGTGCAGCCACGCCGGCGCAGGAAGTCGGCCTGCCGTGTGGTCTCGACACCCTCGGCCACCGTCTTCAGGCCCAGTGTTTCGGCCATGGCCAGGATCATCTCGACGATCGCCGGTGCCTGCCGGTCTGTCTCCAGCGCCGAGACAAACTGCCGGTCGATCTTGAAAACGTCGAACGGCAACTGTGTCAGCATAGCGAGGTTCGAATGCCCCGTGCCGAAATCGTCAATGGCCAGCTTGGTGCCCATCGCCCGCAGCGGCGAGATGAACTCGGCCACACGCGCGGGATCCGACACCGCCATGCTTTCGGTGATCTCCAGCTCAAGGCGGCGCGGGTGGAGCCCGCTTCGCTTCAGCGCGCTCATGACAATCTCCGTCAGGTCGCTCCGCTGGAACTGGCTGGGCGAAACGTTCACGGCCACCGTCACGTCATGGCCTTCAAGCTCCCAGCTGCGGGCGGCCTGACAGGCCGCCTCAAGGATCTGCCGGCCGATTTCGTCGATCAGGCCGGCTTCCTCTGCAACCGGAATGAACGCAGCAGGCGAAATAAGCTTGCCATTCGACCGGCGCCACCGCGCCAGGGCCTCGGCGCCCACGATACGGCCCGTGGCAAAATCGATCTTCGGCTGGAAGACGGCCTTGAACTCCCGGTTCTCGACCGCGTCGCGCAGTTCCGCCTCGAACCGGTAGCGCCCCTGCACGATCCGGGTGAGCCGCGGCGTAAAGAAACGGAAGCCGGACTGGGATTCGTTGCGCACCAGCCTCAGCGCCAATTTCGCATTCTGCATCAGCTTGGCCGGCGTATCGGCGTCTTCGGGCGCCATGACGATACCGCCTGACAGCGACATCGTGACACTGCGCCCGTGAACGGTGAACGGCTCGGCAAACGCATTCCTGATGGCCCGCGCAATCGCGATAACGTGTTCGCGGCTCCCCGCGTCCGGCATGTAGAGGATAAACTGATCGGCCGACAGGGCTGCCAGCATCGAGCCTCTCAGGGCCGCGGCCGAAGGGTCCGGCACATCGCTCAGCGCACGCGTGATGCGCTGCCCCGCGGAATAAATCATCGATTCGCCATGTCCGCTTCCCACCTGCTCCACAAGATGCGCGAAGCGGTCGATGTCGAGCAGGACGAACGCCGCCGGGCGCTCGAAGCTGGCGAGCGGCAGCGTATCAGCAATACGCTTTTCAACCGCGATGGCGTTCGGCAGGCCAGTCCGGGCATCGCGGTAGGCGATCTTTCGCAAGGCATCATTTTCCCGGCGCAGCTTCCGGACTGCCCGCGTCGTCGCCACCCGCAGCCGGCGCATCTCCGGAAATTGCATGCTGCGCAGGTCCGTATCGCTGTCACCGCGCGTCGCGACCATATAATTTGTAAAACGCACGAACACGGCCTGGAACGGCCGGGCGAGCAAATAACAGAAGCCGGCGGAAATGGTGGTCGATCCGATCAGCAGGGCAATGATAACCGGCACCGGCACCGAGAAGCCGAGGGTCTGGCCGGTCATCCGGGTTCGCAGCAATACCTCGAAAGCGACGATGACGACGAACAGGAAAGCCGCCATAATCCCGCCGACGATCGCAGCGAAAGCCGGGATCGAAAGACTGCCGGTCAAACGGCCGATGACGGAAACGTGCTTCACTTCAGTCCCGACCGGGCCCTCTGATAGGTAATTCCCGCATAAACTGCCCCATATATGCTTAGGAATCCGTGAACACTGATGCGCTAGTCCTTGCAGCAACAACGGATTATATCGCCGACATGACCCAAAGCCGCCTCGCTGACATCACCCGCAAGACGAAAGAGACCGATATCGCCGTATCGGTGAACCTCGATGGCGCCGGCAAGGCCGACATCGACACCGGCATTGGTTTCTTCGACCACATGCTGGACAGCCTAGCGCGCCACTCGCTGATCGACCTGACCGTGCGCTGCAAGGGCGACCTGCATATCGACATGCACCATTCGGTCGAAGACACCGGCATCGTTATCGGCCAAGCCATCATGAAGGCGCTCGGCGACTTTGCCGGCATTACCCGCTTCGGCCATGCCTATATCCCGATGGACGAGACACTGACGCGCGCCTCACTCGACCTGTGCAAGCGGCCCTACCTGATATGGAAAGTCGATTTCCGGCGCGACAGGATTGGCGAGATGGATACCGAGCTCTTCAAGGAGTTCTTCCATGCCCTGGCCGGCAATGGCGGCATGTGCCTGCACATCGAGAATATTTACGGCGAGAACTGCCACCACATCGCCGAGAGCTGTTTCAAGGCGACCGCAAGGGCCCTGCGTACGGCCATGACCGTCGACCCGCGCCTCGGCGGCAAACCGGCCAGCACCAAGGGCAGCTTGTAAGCCCCCCTGCCCGCCGCTAAGAGCGCGCCATGACGCGCACCGCCCTGATCGATTATGGCTCCGGCAACCTGCATTCCTGCGCGCGGGCGCTGGCTGCAGCAGCTGAGACGGCTGGCGATGTGACAGTGACGGCCCTGCCGGAAGAGATCGCCCGGGCCGAGCGCATCGTGCTGCCCGGCGTCGGCCATTTCACTGACTGCGCGGGCGCCCTACGCGCCATTCCTGGCATGGTCGAGGCGCTGGAGGAAGTCGTGCTCCGGAAAGGCCGCCCCTTCCTCGGCATCTGTGTCGGCATGCAGCTAATGGCAGACACTGGCCTTGAGGACGGCGAGACGCGCGGCCTCGGCTGGATCCACGGCATGGTGGAGGGCCTCGAAGCCGGCCCCGGCCTGCCGGTGCCGCATGTCGGCTGGAACGCGCTGCGCCTTCCCCGGCCCCACCCCGTACTCGAAGGCCTCGGCGACCAGCCCCACGCCTATTTCACCCATTCCTACGTCTTCCGCCCGGAGGACGAAACCGACGCCGCCGCCTGGTGCGACTATGGCGGCGCCTTTGCGGCCGCCATTGCCCGCGGCAACCTCATCGGCACGCAGTTCCACCCCGAAAAAAGCCAGAAGGTCGGTCTCACGCTTCTCGCAAATTTTCTGAAGTGGAGGCCGTGAGCCTTCCAGCCCCCTCTCCCCCGGGAGAGGGGGTCGGGGGTGAGGGAGCGCGCCGCCGCCCCCAAGCTCCCGGCCAGACTATAGCACCCCCTCACCCTGCCCCTATCGCGAGGGAGAGGGGTTCAAGAAGAGAAACCTTATGACCTTCACCCTCTATCCCGCCATTGACCTGAAAGACGGCGCCTGCGTGCGCCTCTTGCGCGGGGAGATGGACGCGGCCACCGTGTTCAACAACGACCCCGCCGACCAGGCCCGCGCCTTCCATGCCATGGGCTTTTCCCACCTCCACGTCGTTGACCTCAACGGCGCCTTTGCCGGCGCGCCGGTCAACCGCGCGGCGGTGGAAGGCATCATGAAGGCGACCCCGGCCCCGGTGCAACTCGGCGGCGGCATCCGCACGCGCGCGCAGATTGATGCCTGGCTGGAAGCAGGGATTGCCCGTGTCATCCTCGGCACCGTTGCCCTGCGCGACCCGCAGCTGGTGAAGGACGCCGCCCGCGCCCTGCCTGGCCGCATCGTCGTGGGCATCGACGCGAAGGACGGTCTGGTCGCCGTGGAAGGCTGGGCCGAGACCAGCAACATGAAAGCCACCGAGCTCGCCCGGGCCTTTGAAGGCTGCGGCGTCGCCGCCATTGTCGCCACCGACATTGGCCGCGACGGCCTGAAGACCGGCATCAATGTTCCGTTTACGGCAGAGCTAGCAAACGCCGTGTCCATCCCCGTCATCGCCTCCGGGGGCGTGCGCGACCTGAACGACATCCGAGCGCTGAAGGCCTCCGGCGCCCCGATCGCGGGCACGGTCATGGGTCGCGCGCTGTATGACGGGGATATTGTAGCGAGCGAGGCGATTGGGGTGGCGGGCTAAGCAAGACCTTTTGCACGAATGGGCGCGGACACAGAGTAAGCTTACTCGAGCATACGCTCGGCCTCCGCCTTCGTCTTAAGTTGCCGACCGCTTGCCCTCTGAGCCGAAACCGCTTTCATTGGCGCTACACTCTGACTGACCAGAAACGCGTCTCGGGCATCTCGATACCGGTAGCTGTCAGACTCGGCGAGCCGAAGTTAGTCAATTGTTCCAAGAATTTTTGAAACAGCCATTCGTCTCGCGCATCACCGAGACGATGAGCGCTCACAAGCATGCTTAAGTCTGCCTCCGGCAGGCAGGTGAAATTTCACCGGTTCCGGAAGGGGCGCGCTGGTCGCCTCAAAGCGCCGAAGACAGCGGTCGGCGCAGATGGCGGCGCGTGCGCAGGGCGTGGGCCATGTCGCTTTCCTCGCCGTCCTTGCCGCCCTGCGGCGGCGTCAGATGGGTGAGGCCGGCGGCGAGGCGGCTCAGCGTTTCGGCTTCGTCATTCTGCAGGGCCTGCGCGGCCCTGCGGGCAGTGCGGTTCATGTCCATCCTGTTTCATCTCCTCTTTGGTCGCTTCGCTTGGCGCGAATGCGTGGATCAGACCCCCGGATTCCAACCTAACAGAAATCCGCGCAGTTTCCCATGAAATCCCCGTCAGGTCGGGCGCTTCCCTTCCCTGCGCGCGGCGGCTAAACCCGCGCTCATGCTGAAAACCCGCATCATCCCCTGCCTGGACGTGAAGGACGGGCGCACCGTGAAGGGCGTCAACTTCGTCGACCTGAGAGACGCCGGAGACCCCGTCGCGCTCGCCCGTGCATATGACGCGCAGGGGGCGGACGAGCTCTGCTTCCTCGACATCACCGCCAGCCATGAAGGCCGCGGCACGCTGCTGGACACCGTCAGCCGCACGGCGGAAGCCTGTTTCATGCCGCTCACCGTCGGCGGCGGCGTGCGCTCGGTGGCCGACATGGTCGCGCTCCTGCGTGCAGGCGCCGACAAGGTGGCGATCAACTCTGCCGCCGTGGCAGACCCGGCGCTCATCTCCGCCTGCGCGGCCAAGGCCGGGCGGCAATGCGTGGTCGTCGCTATTGATGCGCGAAAGTCAGGAGCCAGCTGGGAGATCTTCACCCATGGCGGGCGCACCGCCACCGGCATCGACGCCGTCGCTTTCTCCCGCGAAGCCGCCCGGCGCGGCGCCGGCGAGATCCTGCTCACCTCCATGGACCGCGACGGCACGAAATCCGGCTATGACATCGCTCTCTTGAAGGCCATCTCCGCCGCCGTCACCATCCCGATCATCGCCAGCGGCGGCGCCGGCAGCGTGGAAGACTTCGCCCCGGCCGTAATCGAAGGCGGCGCCAGCGCCGTGCTCGCCGCCTCGATTTTCCATTTCGGGGAGGCAACCCTGGCCGAGGCGCGCGCCGCCCTCACCCGCGCCGGCGCCCCCGTCCGCCCGTTCTGAGCCCCTTGGTGA
>CAYPDA010000010.1:0-42965 GCA_964409375.1 uncultured Hyphomonas sp. | reverse complement strand
ACCCGCCCGTTCGACATGCAGCGCCATATCCACAACCAGTCGCAGCCCGGCATTACGGCCTTCCTCGAGCGCATTCGTACGCTGATGGACTCCTATGGCGCGACCTTCACGGTCGCAGAGGTCGGCGGGCCGGACCCCATTGGTGAAATGCGGGCCTTCACGCAGGGCGAGCGCCGCCTGAACTCCGCCTACAGCTTCGACTTTCTCTATGCCGACCGGCTGTCGCCGGACCGCGTGATCCGTTCGCTCAGCGCGTGGCCCGGCGCAGAGGGCGAAGGCTGGCCAAGCTGGGCCTTTTCCAACCATGACACACCGCGCGCCATATCGCGCTGGTCCGCCCCGGACGGGGAAGCCGTGCTGGCGCGCCTCACGCTGCTGCTTCTGTTGTCGCTGCGCGGCAATGCCTTCCTCTATCAGGGCGAGGAGCTGGGCCTGCCCCAGGCCGAAGTGCCATTCGAGCGTCTGCTCGATCCCGAGGCCATAGCGAACTGGCCGCGCACGCTCGGCCGCGACGGTGCACGCACGCCCATGCCATGGACGGCCAACGCACCCTATGGGGGCTTCTCCGGCGTTGATCCCTGGCTGCCGCTGGATCCGCGCCATATTCCGCTCGCCGCCGACCGCCAGGAAGCTGATGCGGGCTCCTGCCTGAACCTGACGCGCGCGCTGCTCTCATTGCGAAAGCAACTGCCTGCACTCCGCACCGGCGCGATGCGGTTCCTCGATTCCCCCGACGGCACGCTTGCCTTTGAGCGCGCGAGCGGCAACGAGACTATTGTCTGTGTCTTCAACCTGTCCTCGTCGCGCTCCGAGCTGGTTCCGACCCAAGGGCTGGAGCTGCTGGCACGCGAGACCGGGCCGGTCGATGCAGGCGCCGCGCCGCCGTCCATCCTGCCCGCCTGGTCAGGCTTCTGGGCGCGGCGGGGGAGCGCAACCTAGAACGGGACACAGAATGGCGGATCCCTCCAAACCTGTTCCCAGGGCGACGCGCCTGGAAGACCTCGCCGATCTGGCCGGCGTGTCGATCTCCACCGTGTCGCGCGCGCTGAACGACAGCCCGGCGGTCAACCGGCGCACCAAAGAGCATATCTGGGAACTTGCCAGAAAGCTCGACTACCCGTTCCGGCGCTACATGCCGTCCGGCCCGATCGGGGCGGAGGCGACCATTGCCGTCGTCGTGCCGCAGCCGCAATCGCGCGACGATATCGGCACCGACCCCTTCTTCTTCCAGCTGCTCGGCGGAATCTCGGCGGCGGCCCGCGAGCGCGACTGCGATGTGCTGATCAGCCATATCTCCGCCAAGAGCTATGATGACCTCGCCTCCGCGATGAAAACCAGCCGGGCGGACGGCGTTGTTTTCATCGGGCAGAGCTTCCTGCGCTCGGAATTCAATCAGCTGGCGCGCGAGTATAATCGCTTCGTCGTCTGGGGCGCCCAGTTTGCCGAGCAGGATTACTGCTCTGTGGGCAGCGACAATCCCGCCGGCGGTCGGCGCGCCACGTCTCACCTCATCCGGCTCGGCCGCCGCCGCATCGTTTTCCTCGGAGATACGCAGGCGCCTGAGGCCGCCCAGCGCCATCGCGGCTACCTGCAGGCCCATGAGCGCGAAGGCGCGCCGATCAGCGACAGCCTTATGATCCCGGCCCATTTCGAGGTCGAATCGGCTGAAGCGGCGATGGACAGCTTCCTGCAATCCGGCCTCCCCTTTGACGGCGTGGTGGCCGCCAGCGACCTGCTCGCAATGGGCGCGGTCCGCTCGCTCCTCAAGGCCGGGCGCAGCGTGCCCGGTGATGTCTCTGTCGTCGGCTACGACAATATCGCCTTTTCGCGCCTTTACCGCCCTGCCCTGACGACCGTCGCGCAGGACACCACGATTGCCGCGCGGATGCTGGTGTCGAAACTCCTCGACAGCCGCGGCCAGTCGAGCCTCTCGGAACGCATTCCCACCGACCTAATCGTTCGCGAGACGTGCGGTGCGTGAACCCGCCCCCCCGGGACGCAAGGGCGCAGCGATCAGCCAGGGTCAGAATAGATGATCAGGCCGGACTTCATGGGCGAAAGTCAAGAGCCTGGTCCGGTGCCGGCCAGGCGTTTTCGCTGCGCAGCGGGCCCGGTCAGAGTTTCCGCTCGCCCAACAGGCGGGCAATCTGCTCTTCGGAATAGAGGGCACGCTTCAGCGCGCCGCGCGCCGCCTCGACTTCGGCTTCCTTGGCAGGAAGCGCGGCCTGGCGGCTGCGGATGGCCCGGACAAGCTGGCTCAGCCGCCCATGCTGGACCGCCAGCGCGGTGAGGTCTGCGTCCGTCCCCGGCGCATCCAGCGCGGCGAGATTTGCGTCCAGCGCCGCCAGAACCGATTCGATCATCTGCAGATCGCCCTGCAGCGCCCGCATCTGCTGCTCCGCCTTCTGACGTTTCATCGCGGTGAGCTTCTCGAGCATCGGCCCGGTCTTCGTGATCGGGGATTTCATTTCGAACCTTTCAGGCGGTCAGCAAACTGGATGGCCGCGGCAACCGCGGCGAAATGTTCGGGCAGGATTTCCTGGTCGATCTCGACCAGGCTGTAGAGAGACCTTGTCGCCGGCGGGTCAGAATAGATCGCGATATTGCTGGCGAGCGCGACTTCGCGGATCCTGAGCGCCATATTGTCGACGCCCTTGGCGACACAGACCGGCGCCTTGCCGCTGTCCGGGTCCCATTTCAGCGCGACCGAATAATGGGTCGGGTTCACCATCACGACATTCGCGGTTTTGACATTTGCCAGCATCTGGCCGCGCGAGATTTTCGAGCCGCGCTCCCGGCGCTGCTGTTTGAGCTGCGGGTCGCCCTCGCTCTGCTTCATTTCCTTCTTCATCTCTTCGCGCGACATCCGCAGCTTGTCGGCGTGGAGGCGCGACTGGAGCGGCAAGTCGATGGCCGCGAGCACGAACTGGAAGGCGCAGAAGCACAAGATCAGCTTGATGATCTGCTCGAAGGTGAAAGCATGGAAATGGCCGGTATCGAGCGCGCTCGCGCCGTAGTAATTCTGGGCGAACGCGTAGAGAAAATACATGCCGATCCCGCCGGCAAACAGCATCTTCGCGGTGTCCTTGGCGAAGTCTGTAAGCCCCTTGGGACCGTAGCGTTTCTTCAGGTTTTCGGCCGGCGACAGGTTCTTGATCTGCGGCTTTATCTTCTTCATCGAGAAAGCGACCGCCCGCTGCACGGCCAGCGCGGCGGATGTGAATACCATGAGCACGAGGAACACGGGCGATAGCACAATCAAGGCGCCTGCAATCCATGACCAGGTGGCGGCGCCCCCGCCCTCAAAAATGTCTGCGGCATACGCGTCGCCATTGTACAGCACCGCCGAGAAGCCCTCGAACAGGGCCTTGCCGCTGATCCAGAACACGATGCCGGCTGCCGCGATGATCCCTAGGATCAGCGCAAAGGTGTTGGCTTCCTTCGACTGGGCAACATTGCCCTCTTCACGCGCCTGTCGCAGCCGCTGCTCGGTGGCTTCAAACTCCTTTTCGGCGCTGGTTTCCTCCTGCTCTGACACCGCCTACCTCACAGCCATCCGATGACCTGCATCGCCCGGTCTTTCCAGACGATCAGGAGCCCCGAAACCGCAATTGCCAGCAGCATGGCGCCCGCACTCACCAGGAACGGGGCGCCGACAAAAGCCACCATCAAGGAGGGCAGCGCCTTGTTTATGAAACCGAGGCAGATGTTGTAGAGAAGATTTGCCACCGCAAACGGCCAGGCCAGCATCAGCGCAAAGCCGAGCGCCGAGAAGAAACTGTCGAACAGCAGCGGCCAGCTGACCTCGGTGATCGCGCCCAGCGGAATGTCCGCATACAGCCGCATCAGGCCGGCGATGACCGCGACATGGAAGTTTGCCGACAGCAGCACCGCCGCGCCCGCAAGCGAGAGGAGGTTTGCCGTCAATGTCTGCGCCTCGTGCTCCAGGGCAAAACCAAGGAACTGAGCGAGACCGATAGATTGGGCGATCACAGTACCGGCAATCGTCAGCATCCAGATCGACAGGCGCACCAGCGCGCCGAGCGCAAGGCCGATGATGACCTCGGTCATCAGGAGCGTGAAGAAACCGGACAGGGAGCTCGTATCCGGCATCGGCACGATCCCTGCCCCGGCTGTGGCAACCGCGACCGCGACCAGCACCATCGCCCGCACACGTATGGGCACGGTCTGCTCGCCGACGCCCGGCATGAAGAAGATCACGAAGGAAAACCGCGCGATGATGATCATCAGGAGCCCCGCAAAGGCTGTCAGATCCGCCCCGGGCGGCAGGAAGGCCTCCATCAGGCCACGCCGATGATGTACGGCCTGCTCTTCGCGTTGATTTCCTCATAGGCGACCACGGCATTTCGGATGCCTTTCGAGGCAAGCACGGTCTGCAGGAAGCGGCGGCGGCGCGAGGTGGTGGCGATGGCGGCCACGACACCCTTCTGGGCGACCTCGTTGAGTTTTGCCTGCACCGCATTGATCAGGTCGCCGAAAACTTCCGGCGGCAAGGCAATGTCGGAACCGCCGCTGTCATTGTTGACTTCGAATTCGGCAAATTTCTGCTCCCAGCTGGCCGAGAGCTGGATCAGCGGCAGTCGGCCCTGATCGTCCTGCAGCCGGTCCACGATCTGGAAGGCAAGGCGCTGGCGGACAAGCTCCACAACCCGCGGCAGCGGCAGGGACAGGGGCTTGGCTTCCGCAATCGTCTCGATGATCAGGAAAAGGTTGCGGATCGCCACCCTCTCGGTCAGCAGCTGGCGCAGCACCGAGAGCAGCATTTCCTGTGTCACCTTGCCGGGAATGTACTCATCCAGGAAACGGCGATTGGCGGCGGCGCGGTCGGTGTCGCTGATCGCTGTCAGGGCGTCCAGCGTGTCGATCATCACCATCCGGCTGAAGATCAGCGAGAAGTTCGACTGGATCACTTCCAGGAGGTGGGTGGCAAGCACTTCGATCGGCTCGACCGCCGGAATGGCAGAGGCGGCAAGCTCCTGCTTGCGGCTGCTGGAGACCCAGCGCGCAGCCGCCTTGTAGACCGGCTCGCGGACATTCTCGCCCTGCAGATGCGGCAGCTGGTTGTCCTCCATCAGCGCGAGGACCGAGCCCGGCCGCAGGAAGCCCGAATCGATCCGCACACCCTGGATGCGGATGCGGTATTCATTCTTGCCGATGGTCGGATTATCCGTCATCCGGATCGGCGGCAGAACGAAGCCGTATTCCTCTGCAATATAGCGCCGGATCTTGTCGATCCGGCTCTCGAAGCCCTGATCGCCGATGAGGACCATCTGGACGAGGTCCGGCGAGACTTCGAGATGGATCTCGTCGGAGTGGATCGAATCGCCAATCTTCGCCGGGGCAGCCTCCGGGCTCGCGGCCTTGTCGCCCTCGGCGGCCGCCTTGGCCGCCGCCTGGCGCCTGAGGATATACGCCATGATACCAAATCCGGCAGACGCCGCAATGAAGGGCAGGAATGGCAGGCCGGGCAGCAGGGCGAACACGCCGAGAATCCCGGAGACGATCATCAGCGTCGTCGCATTTCCCGCAAGCTGGGTGCCCAGCGCGCGGTCGATGGCGCCTTCATCGCGGCCCTTGGAGAGCAAGAGCGCAGCCGCGACCGACACGATCACGGCCGGGATCTGAGAGACGAGGCCGTCACCGACCGTCAGGATGGAGTAATTGTTGAGCGCTTCAACAACGCTCAGCTGATGGGCAACTACGCCGAACCCGATCCCCGCGATCAGGTTGAGCGCGGTGATCAGGAGGCCGGCAATCGCGTCGCCCTTGACGAATTTCGAGGCGCCGTCGAGCGAGCCGAGGAAGGACGCTTCCTCCTGCTCCCTCTGGCGGCGCATCTTTGCTTCTTCATGCGTGATTGCGCCAACCGCGAGGTCGGAGTCGATCGCGAGCTGCTTGCCGGGCATCGCATCGAGCGCAAAGCGCGCGCCGACCTCGGCCATCCGGCCGGCGCCCTTGGTGATGACCATGAAGTTCACGATGACCAGCACCCCGAACACGACAAGGCCGACAAACAGATTGCCGCCCATGATGAACATGGCAAAACCTTCAATGACGCCGCCGGCCGCATTCGTACCGGTATGCCCCTCCCCGATGATCAGCTTGGTCGAAGAGACGTTGAGCGCGAGGCGCAGCACCAGCGAGGCCAGCAGGATCGAGGGGAAGGACGAGAAATCGAGTGGTTTCTCCACGAAGATCACGGTCGTGAAGATCAGGATCGACAGGGCAAAGGACAGCGTCAGGCCGATATCCAGCACCCAGGCCGGCATCGGCAGGACCATGACAAGGATGATGACCATCAGCCCGATCGCGAGCAGCGCGGTCGGCTTGGTCAGGTCGAGCAGTCTGGATGTCGGCATGGGGCGGGTTATCCGGCGATGATCGGCAAGACCCAGTTATTGAAGAGATCCAGGCAGATCCGCGTCATGTAACCGAGCGAAAGAAAGAAGACGGCGACGACCGCCAGAATCTTCGGGATGAAGGTCAGGGTCATTTCCTGGATCGAGGTCAGCGCCTGCAGGAGACCAATGACGAAGCCTACGATGAGCGCGACCGCGAGGATCGGCAGGCCCATCAGCACCGCGCCCCAAAGGTGCGCGCGCAGGACTTCAAAGACCTCCCCCTCCGACATACCCCTTCCCGGCCCTAGACCGGCATCCGCAGCAATTCCTGATAGGCTTCGACGACCTTGTCGCGGATCGTCACCACCGTTTCGAGCATCATCTCGGCATTGGTCAGCGCCTCGACCATCGCATGCGGGTCGGCGCCGGAGACGGCGGTGTTAATGGCGGTCTGCTCGGCCTGCTGGAGCGCGGTGCGGAAATCTGCGACGCCTTCGGCAATCTTGTTGCCGCCGGCTTCCGGCGTGGCGGCAGGCTTGAGCGCCTCGGCGGGGCGCGCCGTACTCAGCGCTGTGTACGGATTGAATCCCAGGCTGGACATCAGTTCACTCCCTCAGCGGCTCAGGATATCCAGCAGCGAGCGGTACATCGACCGCGCCTGCTGGAAGGAATTGAGATTGGCTTCGTAGGACCGGTTCGCCTCGCGCATGTCGGCGATCTCGGTCACCAGCGATACATTCGACATCAGGATATAGCCTTCACCATCCGCCATCGGATGGCTTGGATCATACTGGCGCACGCCTTCGGCCTCATCGAGCTGCACGCGTGTCGCATGAAAATGTGCGCCGGGCGTCATGGACGGGTCGACCATCAGCATCTTGCGCTTGTATCCCGGCGTATCGGCGTTCGAGATGTTCTCCGCCGTCACGCCCATACGGCGCGACTGCAGCTCCATGCCAGAGACCGCCTGCATCATGGTCGCCTTGAGGGGGTTCATTGCCATCCTGCCTCTTGCCTTATCCGCGCCGGCCAAGCGCCGTGCGCAGCATGTCGAGCGATTTCGAATAGACCGTCAGGGCCATATTGTGCTGGCCCATCGCCTCGGCCGAACTGAAGATTTCCTGCTCCAGGCTGACATTGTTCCCGTTCGGGTTCGTCGGGGCATCGGAGGCCAGCGTCCGGAATGCGCCGGAGAGGTTCTCCGCGCCGCCGGATACCGCCATCCGGGCCAGATAGGCATCGAAGGTTTCCACCCGCGCTGCCTTGTATCCGGGCTCATCGGCGCGCGCGATATTGGTCGCGCTCACCTTCTGGCTCTCTGCGGCATGCCGGGCCATGGCGCCGTAAATCTGGAAAAGCTGAAGATCCGATATCATGGGGAAATCACCAGGGTTAACGGTTTGAAAAATGTTCGCATTTACTGAAGAAGAGGTTAACAGGATCGAGGGATTCATTTACCTTGCAGACGCGCATGGCACTCGAGGCACAGAGGCTCTACCGGCTATGGGGCACCGTCACGGAGGTGGCGCCCGGCCTGCTCAAGATCGCCGGCGTCAGCGAGCTGGCCGGGGTCGGCAACGAAATCATCATCGAGAAGCCCGGTGAGACGATCTATGGCGAAATCCTGACTGTCTCCGGAGACAGCGTCTCGGCCCTCCTCTATTCGCCCAGCGCCTCGATCCGGATCGGGGATGTCGTCACAATTGAACAGGAAGCGCGCGTCACGCCCGGCGATCACTGGCTCGGCCAGATCATCAACTATCGCGGCGAGGTCTCTGGCGCCGGCAGCGCGCCCGCACACGGCCAGACAGGCGCTGGCCGCCCCCTGCGCGCGCCCTCCCTGGGGGCGCATGACCGCCGGCATCTGGGGCCCCGCCTGCCAACCGGCTGGATGGTGACGGACACGCTGCTGCCGATCTGCCGCGGCCAGCGCCTCGGCCTGTTTGCCGGCTCCGGCATCGGCAAGTCCACCTTCCTCGGCTCCCTCGCGGGCGGCATCGCAGCTGACCGCGTCGTGATCGGGCTGATCGGGGAGCGCAGCCGCGAGGTGAACGATTTCGTGCACAACACGCTCACCCCCGAGCTGCTGGCAAAAGCCGTGGTGGTCACCGCGACCGCCAGCGAATCGCCCGGCGCCAAGAAGCGCGCCGCCTGGTGCGCCATGGCCGCGGCGGAACATTTCGCCGAGGCGGGCCATAACGTCCTCCTCCTGTTTGATTCGATCACGCGCTTCGCCGAAGCCCACCGGGAAGTCGCCCTGCTTGCCGGCGAAACACCGGCCCTCAACGCGTTTCCTCCGTCCACCGTGCGCGTCATTGCGGAACTCGCCGAACGGGCGGGCCCCGGCAGCGGGAATAACGGCGACATCACGGCGATCTTCTCCGTGCTGGTCGCTGGTTCGGACCTCGAAGAACCCGTCGCGGACATGATCCGCGGCATTCTTGACGGTCACATCATCCTTTCACGGACTATTTCTGAACGGGGGCGCTACCCCGCCATTGACGTGCTGAGGAGCGTGTCGCGCGCCCTGCCCGCGGCCGCGAATGACTGGGAAAATGATCAGCTCCGGGAATATCGCCGCCTGGTCTCCCTCTATGACGAGGTCGCGCCGATGCTGAGGGCGAACCTCTATGAATTCGGGCGGGATGCGGAAGCGGACCGGGCGATTACGATCTGGCCCCTGCTCGACCAGTTCGTGGCGACACGCAACGCTTCCGGTGTAGAGGCCGCTTATGCGGAGCTGACCCATGTGCTTGGCGGCGCACCCCCGGGCAGCTGATCTGCGTCAGCGCAGGAGGCTCAGGAACAGGTTCTGGCTGGCATTCGCACCAAAGCCAAAGCTGGCGCCACTCAGCAGGCTGAGCGCCGTCACGCCGGGCGTCGACATTGACGGCCCGGCATTGACCGACGACATGATGTGGAACCGCTCGATCAGCTTCTCGACCTGCTCAGGCCCGGTGATCTCAGCGATATCCCGGATGCCAAGCAGTTTCTGTAATCCCGATTTCAGCAGGTCAGCCTGGCGCTCGACCGGGAGCTTGGTCAAGCTCTCGGGAAGGTTCAGCGCCGTCTTCAGAACCGATGCAACGGGAAGGTCACCGAGAAGGCGGTACAGGATCGCTTGTTCGCTCGAACCGTTACCGACGATTTCGCCGACCTCTGACGTGTAGTTGAGCGCCAGACGCATCGTGTCGTCCACGTCGCCAACGGCTGCATTGAACGCATTCGTCTCGAACCGAACAGCCATGCGCGCCAACGCGTCAGCCTCCAGCTCGATACGGCCGTTGGTCGGGGCCAGCGCATTGGCAAAAGCGGTATAACGCGGATTGTTCAGGCGCTGGAGGAAGGTGCTGCCGGGATCGCCAACCTCCTTCAGCACTTTGGTGATGAACCCGCCCTTCCATTCCTCGCCGGCAAGGCCAAAAGCGGTCAGGGCTGTGCGCAGGAGGCGCTTGTCGGCGACAAAATCCTCAACAGTGATGGGATCCGAAAGGGTCTCGGTCAGATAATCACGGTCCCGCCGGACCTGCGGCGAGTCCGAATGGCTCGCCAGCTGACGGTCATAGGTCGCCTGCAGGAATTTCCAGCCGCCGACGCCGCTCAAGGGGATGATCGGCTGAAAACTCATCTCAGGCGACTTTTGCAGCCCCTCCCTGGCGCTGGGCGCAAGGATAACGTGCCATCAGCCCGGCCTCGATCGTGAGGACCTGGCGCAGATGACAGAGGGCGGAGTAATAATTTCTGCGCAGCAGCATGTTTCTCAGGGTTGGGATCAGCTCGCCGTCAATCACGTTGAACACATCCAGCAACTGAACACACTGGGCGTCGATCGAAGGCAGGGCTTCGACCTCATCAACATCGCCGGTGATAAGCAGCTGGATGGCATAATAGACATGTTTCACGGGTGTGTTCACATCGTTCGGGTGAAGCGCGTCGCGCAAGCGCAAGACGCGCGCATCACCTTCTATAATCCGTATACGTGAAGGCTTGTCGCCATTTTCAAGCGTTGCTCCATTGATGATGAAACGCTCGCCGGGCGCGATCTTCAATACCAGGCCGGACATCAGCTTGCCTCCTGCGCAGTTCGATACATCGTTCCGCCAAGGCCGGCCATGATGGTGTGATTGATATCGATGAGGTCCACCAGTCCGTCACCGCCCGACAGGACCTGATGGCTCGTTCGGCGGACAAACTCGGAAAGCGAAAACAGGCCTGCCTTGGTTTGGGATGGCAGCGCGTTGTCGGGGTTGAGAAGATCCGTCGCGATCACCGTCCAGAGCTGCATGTTACGGTGCAGGGCGTCAGCCCATGAGCCGAGGTCTGCGCCGTCAGTGGCCTGCGCAAGCTCAAGCGCCTGCGTGATCTGTTCAAAAAGGGCAAATTCGATAGCTTTGGGGTCAGCAGTGCGCCGGGTCGTCTGACCGTATGCCTTGTACGCAAGAGCCTGCAAGTTACCCCTCCTGGGTCAAAGATGAAGCCCCGGGCGCGTTCCAGCGCCCGGGGGTATTGATCGTCTTAGCGGAACAGCGACAGCAGGGCCTGCGGTGTCTGGTTCGCAATCGAGAGCGCCTGCACGCCAAGCTGCTGCTGGACCTGAAGGGCCTGCAGCCGAGCCGAAGCGGCTTCCATGTCGGCATCCACGAGGCTGCCAATGCCTGAATTCATAGCGTCCACAAGCGTCTTCACGAATTCCGACTGGCCGCTGATGCTCTTCTGGGCCGAACCGAAGGCGGCAGCGGCGTCAATCGCCGTCTGAAGCAGGTCTTCGATCGCGACCAGACCGGCTGTTGCGCCAGGCGTCGTGGTGACGTCAATGGTGAGCAGATCAGCAAGGTCGCCAGTGGTCGAGAGGTCAACGCGCTCGACTTCAATGTTTGCGGCTGTAACGTCGCCGGCCGAGTCGCGGTTAAGCGAAGCCAGAACATTGACAGCATCGGTGCTGGTACCGTCGATCAGGTTCAGGCCGTTGAACTGCGCTGCGGCAACATAGCCCTCGATCGCCGTCACCTTGGCATCGATGTCCGTCTGCATCTTGGCGCGGTCGACGTTCTCGCCCTGGGCGGTGACGATCAGGGTTTTGATTTCCTGAAGGGTTTCGACGATCTTCTCAGAAGCAGCGCGGGCCACGCCAACGGTCGACGAACCGAGGTTCAGCGAGTCGGTGATCGCGTTGAAGCTGGAAACGTCGGACGACATAACAGTCGCCACAGCCCAGATACCGGCATTGTCCTTGGCGTTGGCAATTTTCTTGCCGGTCGATATTTCGCCCTGGACGGATTCAAGGTTGCGGTTGATGTTGCGGAGGGTTTCGAGCGCGACCATGGCGCTGTTGTTAGTCAGGATGCTAGACATCTATCATTCCATTCTGTGACTTGCGGGGGTATGTGCCCGCGATTGTTTATGATTGTCATCCTGACAATTGGGGACATGCCCCTGAACCTATCGTGGTCCTTGAGTAATGGCATAAGGGTGATGCCTGAATGTTAGGTTAATCCGACTACACCCTTTTGACGTAACCGCCCGTCGCCTGCCGAAAGGCAAGCTGCGCCCCGCCCTGACCGTAGGACCCGACATAGGTCGAGCAGCTTGTCTGATTGATCCGCGTCATGAGCGATTGGAGGCCATTTCGCACCGCTGCCAGCAGCGCTGCGTTCTCCTGTGCCAGCGCGCCGATCCGTTCGATCTGTCCTCTCGCCTCTTGCGGCGCTGCCCGGAATGCACCGCTCTCCAGCAGCGCCTGGAAGGCGGCAAACGCAGACAATTTACGCTCCGACAGCGCCGCTGCCTCTCGTGCCTCCCCGGCCGAGAGCAGGCGGCGCTCGAGTTGCAGGATGTCCTCCATGTCCGCAGCGGCGGCCTCGGCTTCTGGCGGCAGCATCAGATGGGCCCCGGCGTTTGGGTTGTGATTGCCTGGCGCGCCGCGACCTCATCGATCCGGTCCCCCAAACCCAAGGAATGCGTTTCGGCGAGATCCTTCGCGATCGCCTCGACGATATAGCGTGCGAACGCGGATGCGCCTTCCCCGCCGCTCTGTGTGAAGGATTTCTCCAGGCCCGCATGGCTCAGCATTTCCGCCCAGAGCAGTTGTTCGAACCGCTTGCCTGCATCCGAGCGTTCCGTCAGCTGTGGGGCGGCCTGCGCGGACCCGGCCGCCGGCGGCGAGGGAAATCCTGACAGCGTTTCGATCATTGCCTGCTCCATGAGCCGTACACGGAAAGTACAGCTTCGCCCTTTCGGTTAACGCATATTTTACAGGGCCGGGTTGTAGTAAGGTTAATGAAACTGGCTTTGCGGGTAATCGGATGAACTTCGTCTTGGACTTTGACATCCGGTCTGTTGCTTCTGCGCCTGCCCAGGACGCCGCATCGGCCAGCCTCGCGCCGACTCCCGGCGGGCAAGCCTTTGCCGAGAACTTCCAGGCGCTTTACGACCGCGCACATGACCCTTTGTCCTTCAGCCCCGACACCGGCGCGCCCCTCCTGCCCAGCTTCATATTGATCGAGCCTCGAGCCGAAAGCCTTGCTCCGGCGGACCCGCTCCTCGTCCATAGCCCCGCGCTTCTGCCCTCCCCCTCGCTGGCGGCAACGCCCGATACGGTCACGGCGGACATGGAGGGGTCCGCGCCATACACGCTTCCTCTGCCCGCCCTCCCGGATGCCGCCGCCCCGCCGCCTTCATCCGGGAGTGATGCGGCAATAACGGGCCTGACCGGCGCTATGCAGGTCGCCTCCCTTCAGCCTGAAAGCCCGCTCATCATTGCCGCCGTCGCCGAGCCGGTTGTCCGCCAGGCCGTTGCAGGCCGCGAGCCGGCACCTCGCCTGGAGCGCGCCGCCTTGCCCGGCAGGCTCGGGCCTGATCTGGCCCCGCCCATCGCCGCCGCGCCTGCCCCGACCCTCGCCGCGCCGGATAATATCCCAGCGCCTAATAACACCCCCTCGCCCGGCAGCGCCGTTTCGCCAGGCAACCCCCCCGCTCCAGACACCGCGCCTGAGAAAGACGCGCTGGCATCATTTCCCGCCCAAACCGGCCATGCTTTTTCCATAGACGCCGTTCCCGCCAATGAGCCGGCGCGCAGCGACAGCCAGACGCCCCTGCCCGCGCCCGCTGCAGCCCTGACGATTTCGGCAGCCCCCACACAGACCGCAGCTTCCATGCCGGCCGCTGCGGCCGCCCCCGTTGCGCAGGCCGTGCTGGTCGCCCTGCCTTCGGAGCTGCCAGACATCGTCACTCGCGCAATCCAGGACAGACCAGCCGACCGGATCACGGTGCAGCTCGATCCCCCCGAGCTTGGCCGCGTCTCGATCGACTTCCGCTTTGAGGGCCAGACGCTGCAGCATGTCACGATCACCGGCGAGACGCCCGAAGCCGTGCGCCAGCTGCGCCTGATGCACGGCGAACTGCTTGAGGCCCTTGAGCAGAACGGCCTAGGTCAGAAAGACATGACCTTCCAGCAGGAGCGCAAGGAACAGGCTTTCACTGAGGCCCCCAAAGGCCCCGCCGGAAACCGCCTCGCAGCGCCGCAGCCGGCAATCCTCACCCTCCCCACTCAGACCGCCCAGCAACCGGGCCGGCTCGATATCCGTCTTTAGGAGTACGCTCGCATGACCACCATTTCCTCGATGGCGCAGGCCGCGATGGCTAGCCAGGCGACCACCAGCGTCCAGTCCGGCATGGGCCAGGAGTTCAACAGCTTCATCAAGCTGCTCACTGCCCAGGTGCGCAATCAGGATCCCCTCTCCCCGATGGACTCGACACAGTTCGTCGAGCAGCTGGCCACCTTCTCGACGCTCGAACAGCAGGTGAAATCCAATGCCAGCCTGACCAGCATTGCCGCAATGCTCAACCAGCTGAACGCCTTGACGGCCGGCGAATGGCTCGGCCAGGACATTTCCTTCACCGCCTCCTGGATACCACTTGGTGCAGAACCGACCGAATTCACCTACATCCCGCCCGATGGTACCGAAGCGACGACGCTCACCATCCGCGACGCCGATGGCAACAGCATCTGGTCCGAGACGCTGGACCCGTCGAAGCAGCGCTATTCCTGGAATGGCCGGAGCAGCGACGGGACATCCGCACCGCGGGACGCGATGTATGAATACGTGATCGAGAGTTACAAGGACGGTGAACTGCTTGCCACGGGCGCGCCGCGGGTGCTGACGACCGCAACAGACATCATGAGTGAGGATGGGCGCCTGCGGATCGGCACGGCGGCCGGCCTCACCGTCGACCTTGCCGAAGTCCGCAAGGACCCAGGCCTGCGCTGACGCCTCAGATATCCTGACGCGCCATATCCAGAATGAGGACGTTGTTGATCCCAGTCGGAACCGACTTCTTGAGGTTCATCAGGATCATCGCGCGCAGCGATTCGTAATTCTCGATACTGCTGATCGATTCGAATGTCCTGCCGTCATTGCTCAGTGTAATGAGGGTTGTCATGATGTTGTCGCGTAACGCCGGCTCCATCGAGAACAAGGTCTGGGACGCGGCTTCATCGACCTCCAGATTGATGTTCAGGATCACAAGGCTTGAGACTCGGCCATTATCAATGAGCGGCACGATAAATTCCCGGCTGAACCGGAAATACGACAAGGCCGCAGCGTCCCGGCCGCTACCTGACATCCTGCCGGCGCCGCTGTTCGATGGGGTCGCTTCCGGCGCCGCGGCCGCGGCATCTGACACTTCACCCTCAGTGCTTGGCTCGGCGACCGCCGCGTCAGGCGCTGCTCCGGACGAGCGCAGGAAATGCCCCCCCACACCGCCGGCGACGATACAGACGATCGCGACAAAGGCCGTGATGAGGTGTTTCATACGCTGTTCCTAGAAAGGCAAAATACGGTCGACGCGCCGCGGCAGGGATTTCCGGTCCGCTGCCGAGGCGGCATCCCCGGTGCTGACATAGGCAAGGTTCGCATCCGCGATCTTCTCATAGGAGACGGTATTGGTGCGCGTGATATCCTGCGCCCGGACAACACCAGAGACCGTCAGATAACGCACTTCATTGCTGACCCGTGTCTGCTGGTAGCCCTGGATCACGAGATTGCCGTTCGGCTCTACCCCGACAACCCGAGCTGCCAGCGTGAAGGCGATTTTTTCGGCGCGGTTGACCGCCCCTGCCCCGTTCAGGCTGGAGCTGCGGCTGTAATCAATCCCCGGCGACAGGGGGGAAGCCCCCGGCAGGATATTGTTCGCCCAGTTGGTGAGGCCGAACAAGGCATCGACATTCAGGTCTTCATTGGCGCTTCGGTTGCGCGACAGCGAGTTCTGCATGCTCGCCCGGTCATCCATCTCGACAACCACGGTCAGCAGATCGCCGACCTCCTTGGCGCGGCGCATACTGAGCAGCGCTGTCGGCGCCGTTTCCCAGAGCGACGCGCTCTCGGCGCGAGGTTCGGTGCCATAGGCTGGCAGATCGAAGCCTGCATACGGGAGGGGCGCCTGCGCCATCATCGGCGCTTGCTGGAGCGGCGGGGCCTGCGTGCTCGCGCAGGCAGCGGCCAGGGCGAGAAAAGGCAGCGGGATGAACTGTTTCATTGCGTGAGGACCCATCCGTTTTCCTGGACGACGCCCTGGACGAGCTGGCGCGACTGGAGGTTCATGACTGTGACCGGCTCGTTCAGGGCGGCCTCGCCCATGGCCCGTCCGGTGGTGGAGATTTCGAGCCCGCCAAGGACATATTTGACCGTGACGATCTGGTTGCGCGTGACGAGACGCGGCGAGCGGGTATTGTCCGCCGTGATCTTCTGGCCCGGATAGACAGTCCGGCGGGCCTCCCGGCCGATGAGCAACTCGTCCCCCGCCCCTGCGCCTTCCGGCAGGGCGGCGTTCGCAGGGGAAATGATGGCCCCTACCCGGATGACTTCCGAGGCGACGAGCCCGGATGAATCCGTCAGGGCAAAGACGGCGCCGAAGCCGGCGGCTATCAATCCGGTCATGACGCTACCTCAGCCTTGTGGTGGCCGCCAGCATCTCATCCGATGCCGTGATCACTTTGGAGTTCAGTTCATAGCCGCGCTGGGCCTCGATCAGGTGTGAGATTTCCTTCACCACATCGACGCCTGAATCTTCGATGAACCCCTGGCGCAGAGAACCCATCCCTTCCGCCCCCGGAACAAGCCGGTTGGGCGGCCCGGACGCTTCGGTCTCGCGGTACATGTTGTCGCCGACCGCCAGGAGGCCCTTCTCATTGATGAAGCGCACCAGAGAGATATTGCCGACGGGCTGGCCATCCGCCTCATTGTCGAAATAAGCGACCACCTCCCCGTCCCGGCTGATCGAGATCCGCCTTGCATCGGCCGGGATCACGATCCCGTCCGCCAGCGCAAAGCCGTCCATTGTGACGATCTCGCCTTCCGGGCTGCGGTTCAGCTTACCGTCGCGCGTATAGGCGGGCTCGCCTGACGGCAGCACGACTTCGAGATAACCGGCTCCGTCAATCGCGATGTCGAGTTCAGATCCCGTCTGGCGCAGCGCCCCTTGCGTGATCTCCATCGACACGGACGAAGCCCTGACCCCGGTTCCGAGCTGGATCCCCGCTGGCACGACCGTGCCGATCTGCGAGGAGATCGTCCCCGGCGTCAGGTATTGCTGGTACATGAGGTCCGAGAATTCGGCGGTCCGCGGCCGGTAGGCCGTGGTACTCATGTTCGCGATGTTGTTCGAGATAACCTCGACCCGCATTTGCTGGGCCGCCATCCCGGACGCAGCGATCTGTAATGACTTCATGGGCGTCTCCTACACCTCATAAACGATTCAACGTTCACGCACTGCACTGATCAGCTGGCTTATGCGCTGGTCCTCCTTTTCCAGCAGGGCCTGGCCGGCCTCATAAGCACGCTGCACTTCAATCATCCGGGCCACTTCCAGCACCGGTGACACATTCGATTGTTCGAGGGCGCCCTGGACCACCTTCATGTTGGTCGCCTGCACAAAGCCGCCGGGTGCAATGAAAAAGACGTTGGAATCGCGTTCCAGCGCACCTTCCGGGACCACGAGACCCAGCGTATCAATCAGCTCGCCATTGGCAGAAATCGATCCGTCATCGGAGATCGCGATCTCGATGGCATCGTCGGGGATGTTGATCGGGTTGCCGCCCTGCCCGAGCACCGCATTGCCTTGCGCATCCACGAGCGTGCTCTCAGCCGAAAGCTGGAAATGTCCGGCCCGTGTCAGCCGCTGGCCGCCCGGCGTGTCGACCAGGAAAAAGCCATCGCCCTGGATGGCGACATCGAATTTGCCGCCGGTGAAGTTGAGGGCGCCCTCCTCCATCTGGAAAGTATGCCCGCCCAGCATGCCCATCGAGACCGAGTGGTTCGGGTCATTGCTGCGCGGCATCAGCAATTCGGCAAACACCGCGCGGCCGGATTTGTAGCCCGTCGTGCTGGCGTTCGCGAGATTGTTGGCAACCACCTGAAGCTCGTGCGACAGGCCCTGCTGGCGGGTGAGGGTCGTATATATGGCGCCTGACATCAGCGCTCGCCCCCCGGCATCGTCTCGAGCGCAAGCCGGCTGCGCAGAAGCGTTTCGGGCATGCCCGTGATGGTCACGCGCTCAGGCGCAGCGGGCAGACCACCGGCCACACGGCGCAGGTCCATGACCCGGCGCACGCGGCGGCGATCTTCCTCGCCCGTCAGGGCGGACGCCGCCGTGTAGACCTCTTCCGGAACGATCCAGTTGCCGAGGGCGGCATCCTCCTCGATCAGGGTGATCAGCGAAGCCGGGTCGCCGATGAGACCGGCCGACAGTTCGGCCAGGCGCAGCTCGTCACCTTCATTCAGCGCGTTGAGCGCCGCCATGCGAACAATCGTCAGATTGCCGGGATGGTCAGTCGCCTTGGCCTGCAGCGCATCCGCCTCGCCGCGATGATACGCCAGGACAGCGCGGTGCTCGGCCGCCTCTGCACCCGGATTGGCCTTGCGGGCCAGCGTGTCGGCGAGGGCGCCGAAGCCCAGCCGCACCGATTTCAGCACCGCCGCCTCATAAAGGTCGCTGCGCGCCTCTGCGCCGTCCAGTAAGCCATCCTCGCGCACCAGCGCCTCGATGGCGGCCAGATTGCGCAGCGGGTCATCGCCGGCAAGATCGCGCTGCAAACCCGTTACGAAGTGCCGCCGGATCTCATCCTGCGCCGCGGCGCTCTGAAGGTTCGGGCGCGTCGCCATGTCCAGAATGGTCTGGTGGCGCGAGCCTGAGCTGAGCTCTTCAAGTACGAATTGCAGGCTGCCGCGAATGTCCGCGTCCTGATGAGACTGTTCGAGCTTCGTAAGCAGGCCTGACACCAGCACGTTGCGCTCAAGCCCGGTGATCGTGCGGCCATGTCGAAGCAATGCGAACAGGGCGATTTCCTGATAGCGCGCCTGCATAAGATAGTTGCGCAGCGCCGTTTCGGCGTCCGGGCTGCCGATCCCGAGTTCCAGGACGGCCTGGATCAGCTGAAGCTGCGACGAGTTCTGGATCTCTGCCCGGCTGAAACCCGAGAAGAGCTTCTGCGCCAGGACCTGCTCGCCCATGGCATCCAGCGCCGGAATGGTCAGCATCGCATATCGCTCACGCAGCTGCGGCGGAAGCTGGCGGTAGGTCTGCACATGCTGGTCGAGAAGGCCTGCGCCGTCGCGCTGGCCTTCCGCCAGCTGCGCAAGCGCCAGCCAGAGCCCCCCAACATCATGGCAGGCCGTCAGCTGGCGGAAGTAATCCGTGTCCGGCACATGACGGGCTTCAAGCAGCCGGGCGAGCTGGCGCAGCGCCTCCGCCTCGTGGTCAGATATTCCGCGCAGATTGATCAGCGCTTCAGAACTGAGATCCAGCGCAATATAGGCCCGCGCAATGTTCTGACCGGACGCGCCTGCGCCCTCACCTGCCTGGCGGTAGTCGAGGAAATCCTGATACGTCGCCATGTCACGATAGTCATTGAACTGAAGGGGGTAGCCCGCCTCGCAGTCAATATACAGCGGCCTCGGGGCGGGCCCCGGCTCCGGCTCGGGGGATGGCTGGAGGTTGAGCGGCGCAGCCTCTCCGCGCGTTCCGGCGGGCGACAGCAAGCCTTCGCTGATCGCGCGTTCAACCAGCGATCCGAGCTCGTCCGAAAGCTCCTGCGCGGCAAGCCCGCCCCCGCCCTGTTTCAGGGCAAGGCTGGGCGGTGCCACAAGGGCGCCGCAGAGGAGGATCCAGACATAGCGCTTCATGCGGCCTGTTTGAGCCCCCGGATCGCTGTCTCGATTTCATCAAAGGTCGGGCGCACCCGCGCCGGCGCATGGCGGCGGGCGACCTCGACACAGATATTCACCGGGTTCTTGTGGAGGTTCGACACCAGCACCTCCCCGATCATCGAATAGAAGAAATGCTCTTCCGTACGAATACCTTTAACGCGCGCCGCAAACGGCCCGACGAAACCATACGCCAGGAAAACACCAAGGAAGGTTCCGACCAGCGCGCCGCCGATCATGCCGCCCAGAACTTCCGGCGGTTTGTCGATCGAGGCCATCGTCTTGATCACGCCAAGCACGGCCGCGACGATGCCGAGCGCCGGCAGTGCGTCCGCAATCCGCGACAGGGCATGGGCGCCGTGAAGGTTTTCTTCCAGCAGGCTGTCGAGATGCTTCTCGAGCAACTCTTCGACCTGGTGGACATTGTCGAAATTCATGATCATCGAACGCAGCGTGTCGCAGATCATCTCGATCGCGGCGTGATCCTTGAGGATCCGCGGATAGCGCTTGAAGATCTCGGAATCCTGCGGCGCCTCGATGTGCGGCTCGATATCGACCGGGTTTTGCTTGAGCACATTGAGGAGCTCATGCATCAGACACAGAAGGTCTTGATAGTCAGCCTTCTTCCAGCGCGCGCCCTTAAACGCTGCCGCGATATCGCCGCCGGTATGCTTGATCGTGTTGAAATCGTTGGATGCAAGGAAGGCGCCGGTGGCAGCACCCCCGATCATCATCATCTCGAATGGAAGGGAATACAGGATGATATCCAGCTTCCCTCCGGCGAGCATATAGCCGCCGAAAACCATCACCATTGTGACCGTGAGGCCGAGTATTGCGATCAATGCCAATCTCCATGTGCGTGAGCCCGCGCTGCATTATTGTTCTGCATGCTGCGGTAGATGTTGTTTCTACATCTTCGCAATTTCCTGTGTGAACGGTTCAAGTACGGGTTTTCTCAGCTTCAGCGCCCGGTGTCGTTTCCAGACACCCATTTCGCAATGGCCGATCTCGACGCTGCCATGCACGGTTTCGGCATGCAGGGTGACAAAGCGCGGATCGGTGTCCGGCAACGCCAGCACATCGCCGACTTTGAGGCGCGAACAGTCCCCAACTGTCATCGGAAGATGTTCCAGAACGGCGTCGACCCGGATGGACGAGGCCATGACGCTGTCATGCAGCGCATGCTGATGACCGCCAGCCGGGCGCTTCTGTTTCGCTGCCAGCTTTCCGGCCTCTAGCGTGCCGGCCATCAGGTAGTCGATGTCAAACACGACCCAGACCTGCGCCCTGAGCGATTCAGGCATCACCGGATAAGCGGCCAAAAGATAGCGCCGGGAAGAGTCAAACCCGCCCGTCGCGAATGAATGGTCCGAAAGCGGCGAAGCGGGTGTCTCGGCATCATGCCCGTCAAACTTCGCGGCGAGCGCGCGCCAGAGCGCCGTCGCCGGCGCCTCAAACATAAGCTTAAGGAAAAGCGGCGGCGCCTCGGAGGCCGTCTCGACATCCTGGCTAAGCCTCGTCGCTGCGACCCGCGCGGCGCCAGACCCATCCGTCGCGACCGCGCAGATGCCGGGTGAAACGAGCTGGTTAAAGTAATAGACGGTGCGCCGCTCGAGCATTTCGCGCGCCTCTGGCCCGGTGACGACCCGCCGGATCTCCGGATGCGGCGGCATCCCGCCATTGAGGTTCGCCTGCGCCCAGTCCGCGACAACGCCCTGCAGGTTTTCCCAGAAAGCCTGATAGCGCAGGAGTGTCGGAGGAAGTCCGGCGCCGGCCTCTATCTTTTTTTGCAGTACAGAGGACATGACCAACCTTCGGGGCCCGCAGAGAACCGCACCCAACTCAATTGTGATGATATGATTGAAGAATGGTTATCAGACCCTTGATAACCCTCCCTATAAGGTGCGCAATTATTTGATTTGGCTGTGATAACCGGGTTCCAGAAGATAAACGGGTGAGCCCTATGGTTGCGCAGACATCGGCTGAGAAACAGCCGATCATCATCATTAAACGCAAGAAGGTCGTCAAAGGCGCTGAGCACCATGGCGGCGCATGGAAAGTTGCCTATGCCGACTTCGTGACCGCGATGATGGCCTTCTTCCTTCTTATGTGGCTGCTCAATGCGACCACGGAAGAACAGCGCAAGGGCATCGCAGACTACTTTAACCCCACCATCCCGATCAGCCGGATTTCCGGCGGCGGCTCCGACGCGCTCAATGGTTCGTCGATCTTCACTGAAGAAACCTATGCCAAGATGGGCACCGGCGCGAGCCGGACCGAGACAGTCGACTTCGCCCGCGAGGGCGGCGAAGTCCGTGACAAGGCCAGCGAAGCTGCGGTAGCGAGCGACCTGCAGAACCTCAAGGAGTCGCTGAGCCATCAGAGCCAGCGCCTCTCCGAGCACCTGCTAATCAAGATGTCACCGGAAGGTATCGTACTCGAGATCGCCGATTCCGAGACCACCCCCCTCTTCCCGATCGGGCGCAGCGAACCGTCCGAGACCCTGGAGACGCTGATCACCGTGGTTGCCGGAATCTTCGACAGCTTCGGAAACGAGATCAAGATTGTCGGCCACACCGATGACCGGCGCTACCGCAACAATGCGATCTATGACAACTGGAACCTTTCGGCTGACCGTGCGAACACCGCGCGCCGCCTCCTGATGCGCAGCGGCATCCCGCATCAGCGCATCCGTGAAGTCGCCGGCCGTGCTGACACAGACCCGCTCCTCCCCGACAATCCCTCCGCCGCCCAGAACCGGCGTATCTCCATCACGATACTGATGGACTGAGACTTCCATCCGTCACAGGATGGTAAATCTCAAGGATGAACGGCGGTTATCAGCTTATTTACGAGTTCGCTCCAATTTGTCGGATTATCTGACGCAGGAGCAACCAGATATGAGCATTTCATCGTCCCTCAATGCGGGGGTCATGGGGCTGAGTGTGAACGGAACACGCCTCGCCACCATCTCCGATAACATCGCAAACTCAGGCACGTTCGGCTACAAACGCTCGATGGCCGATTTCTCGAGCATGGTGCTGCAGCAGTCCACCGCGTATGCCGCCGGCGGGGTTCGGGTGGACACTTTCAAGGACATCGCCGCCACCGGATCGCTGATCCGCACAGGCAACGCAACCGATATCTCCGTGTCTGGCCGCGGCCTCGTGCCCGTCACTGACGCAGCAGGCGTGACGACAATGGGTGCACAGCGCAGCCTGATGCTGACGCCGACCGGATCTTTCTTCGCCGATCAGAATGGAAACCTGCGAACGCAAAGCGGCCTGTTCCTGCTCGGCTGGCCCGCAGACTCCGCCGGCGAGATCGGCAATGTCAGCCGAAACAGCGGCGTGAACCTGCAGCCGGTCAACGTTGCGGCCTCCCAATATGTCGCCAACCCCACCACCAATTTCGAGCTCGGGATCAATATCCCCGCCGATGCCACCCGCGCTGGCGCAACCGGCCAGCCCTATTCTCTGCCCGTCGAATACTTCGACAATCTCGGCCGCGCCAATGTGCTGACCTTCGAGTTTTCGCCGGTCGTACCAGCCGTCGGTGCGAGCAATCAATGGCAGGTCAGGATGCTCGACAGCGCCGGTGACCCGGCCGCTTCAATTGGCGATATAGACATCCAGTTCACGGATGATGCTGCGTCCGGCGGACGCCTCGGCACTGTATCTGCGGCGAATGGTGCCACCTATGATGCCGCCACGGGCCGCATCGCTGTCAGTCTCCTGCACGGCCCGGTGGAAATTTTCATCGGCCGTCCGAATGACAGCGCTGGGATCACACAGCTCTCTGCGCCTTTCGCACCGACGGCAGTGAAGAAGGACGGCGCACCGATCGGTGACCTTCAGTCGGTCGAAATCGACGAGAAGGGTTTTGTCCAGGCGATCTATGATTCCGGCTTCCGGCGCACGCTGTACCAGATCCCGGTCGGCGACGTGCCGAACATGAACGGCCTGCGAGCCCTGGATTCCCAGGCTTTCGGTGTCTCGGCGGCCAGCGGCAATTTCTATCTCTGGGATGCCGGCACAGGCCCGGTCGGCGGCATGGCAGGCTACTCGCTGATGGAATCGACGACCGATATCGCGGCCGAACTCACCGATCTCATTGAAACCCAGCGCGCCTATTCGTCGAATGCGAAGATCGTGCAGACGGTCGACGAGATGCTTCAGGAAACGACCAACCTGAAGCGCTGAGGGTCAGCCCCGGAAGGGACCGCCTGAGTGAGCATCTCGAGCGCCATGAATATCGCCCAAAGCGGCCTGCAGGTTTCCGGTCTGCGGGCCGAAACCGTGGCGTCGAATGTCGCGAACGCCGCAACGCCGGGCTATGTCCGGCGTTCAGTCGTGCTCAGCGAAACCATTACCGGCGGCCAGTCCTCCGGCGTCCAGTCACTCGGCATCGCCCGCGCGCAAGACGTTCAGATCAAGGCCCAGCGCCGGGAACTCACAAGCGACACCGCCCAGGCTACCGTCCTTGCCCAGTCCTGGAAAGCCGTGTCGACCCGCCTTGGCAGCACCGCTGATGGCAGCGGCCTGTTCAAGGCGGTCGCGGGCTTCGAGACAGCCCTCTCCCGCTCGGTTACCTCTCCGGAGTCCGCAACCAATGCAGCCCAGCTGCTTGATGCTGCCAAGGGCATCGCCCGCGAACTCAACAGCCTGTCAGACTATGCGGCGGGCCTTCGCGCCGAGGCAGACCGCGAAATCGCCAGCGGCGTCGAGACCGTCAACGCCTCTCTTGAGCAGATCGAGGATCTCAACCGCCGCCTGTCTGGTATGGACCGGACCTCGGCACAGGCCGCCGCCCTGTTTGACGAGCGCCAGCGCGCGCTAGACACCATTTCGGAATACCTGCCCGTTCGCGCCGTCGAGCGCGACGCCGGCACCATCGACGTTATCACGCCGGAAGGCGTCTACCTCCTCGCGGGCAAGGCGCGCCAGATCAATTTCCAGCCCGGCGTCACTTTTGGCGCGGACAGCTCCATCGCAGGCGGTCAGCTCTCCGGCATGTCGGTTGACGCCACACCCATCACGCCGGGCTCCGCCTCCTTCGCAGCCGTCTCGAGCGGCATGTTCGGCGCCCTTTTCACGCTGCGCGACCAGGACATGCCCGCCTTCAGCGCGCAGCTGGACCTTGTTGCGGCAGACCTCATCGCCCGTCTCTCCAGCAGCGATCCGACGCTCGCGCCCGGAGGAGACGGCCTGTTCACAGATCCCGAAGCCGCAGGCCCGCTGGGCCTCGCCGGTCGCATCGACGTCAACGCCGCCGTTGATCCCGCGCAAGGCGGCGATATCTGGCGTCTGCGTGACGGGATCGGCGCCGCGACACAGGGCCCGCCCGGCAATGCCAGCATCCTGTCGGCGATGTATGACGCCGTCCGCGCCGTCCAGTCCATGAGCTCGAACGGCTTCAATGGCCAGTTCTCCGCCACCGACCTCGTCGCTCAGCTGACCTCGATCACCGGCCAGACCCGCCTTTATCATGAGGGCGTCGCTGCATCGTCCGCGACCCAGCATGCGACGCTGATGGAAGCCGAGGTTCGCCTCACCGGCGTCGATATCGACGAGCAGATGGAACAGCTCCTGCTGATCGAGCAGGCCTATGCCGCGAATGCACGCGTCATCCAGGTCGCCAGCGATATGATCCGTATCTTGATGGAACTCTGATGCCATGCAGATAACCGCCGCCAACAATCTCGTCTCTGCCCTGTTCAGCAAGAACATTGCGGATCTGCGCGCCCGCAGTCAGATCGTCGCCCAGGAAGCCGTTACCGGCCAGCATGGCGACCTGACGAAGCATCTCGGCGGCGGCATCGGCAATGCCATGCTGGCACAGAAAGCCGTGGACGACATCTCTACCCAACGCACCCAGCTGGACCTGCGCGCAGGCCGCCTCACCATCACACAGATTAGCCTGAGCAAGGTTCATGATGGGGTTGAAGGCCTTGACGTCCGGATGATTTCTGCGCTCGGCATTGGCGATATCACCGGACGCAATCTTGCCGCGCGGGATGCGTCTACTGCACTTGGAGACACTTTCGCCGCGCTGAATGTCCGCCATGGCGACCGCTACATGTTCTCAGGCGAGGCTACCGCCACAGCGCCCTTCGGCGATCCGGCCGACCTGCTCGCCGACCTTCGCCAGATTGCTGTCGATGCGCCAGACGCAGCCGCCTTTGAGGCCGCCATCGACGCTTACTTTCTTGCCGAGGACGGTCCCTGGCAGACCGCCATCTATCGCGGCACCGCCAACGCGCCCGACGGCGAAAGCGTGACCGCCACCGACCCCGCCATCACCGAACTCATCTCCGGCCTTGCCGTTCTCGCTCTGTCCGGCAGCGGCGAAGACCTGCCCCTGCTGCGCCAGTCTCCTGCCCTCGTCGAGTCGGCAGCTGCGCGCATCTCGTCCGGTCGTACCGCCCTTACGGCTCTGCGTTCCGAGGTCGGCGTGCATGAAGACCGCATCGCGCGCAGCCAGGAAGCGCTGGACACGGAAGAAGTCGTCCTCAAGTCTGTACTCGGCAGCCTGACCGGGCGCGACCAGTACGAGGCGGCCTCCGAGCTGAAACAGATCGAAGCAAGCCTTGAAGCCTCTTATCTGCTCACCACTCGCCTTTCCAACCTGTCCCTTCTGAACTTCCTGAGGTAACAACATGTTCCGGATTGCTTGCCTCCTTGGCGCCCTCGTCGCTCTCAGTCTGTCCCTGGCACCTCACGCCGAGACGCAGACCCGCATCCGCGATGTGGTCGCGGTCGAGGGCGTCCGTCAGAACGATCTGGTGGGCTACGGGATCGTCGTGGGCCTCAACGGCACGGGCGACACAGTCCGCAACGCACCGTTCACGGAAGACTCGCTGACCCACATGCTGGAACGTCTCGGCGTCAATGTGCAGGGCGAGGACATCAAGCCCCGCAACGTCGCTGCCGTCCTCGTGACCGCCTCGCTGCCGCCCTTCGCGCGCAATGGTTCGTCTCTGGACGTCTCCGTCTCCTCCATTGGCGATGCGTCCAACCTTCAGGGCGGCATGCTGATCCTGACGCCCCTCAAAGGCGCCGACAATGAGGTCTACGCCGTTGCCCAGGGCAGCATCATCGTCGGCGGCCTCGACGTGCGCGCCCAGGGCGCCCGCGAGACGCGCGGCACGCCCACCACCGGCTCCATACCGAACGGCGCCCTCATCGAGCGCGAGATCAATTACGACTTCAACCGCAATCCGAACATCGCCCTGTCCCTGCGCACGCCGGATTTCACGACCGCCGCTCGCATCGAAGACACGATCAACGCTGCGATGGGTTTCCGCATCGCCTCCATGCGCGATCCGGGAACAGTCGATCTTGACCTGCGCAGCCTGCAGGACTCCCCTGCCCGCGTGCTCGCTGGTATCGAGAACCTCCCCGTCACCGTCTCCGCCCCTGCCCGTATCGTCATCGACGAGAAGTCCGGCACGATCGTGCTTGGCGAAGACGTGACCATCTCCCGCGTGGCCATCGCTCAGGGAAACATCTCGATCAAGGTGCGCGAGACGCCGGTCGCCTCCCAGCCGAACCCGTTCTCGCGCGGTGACACCATCATCCTGCCGCGCTCCGAAATCCAGATCGACCAGACCGGCAGCAACAACATCGCCGTACTCAACTCCAACGTCACCCTGTCGCAGTTGATCACCGGCCTCAACGCCCTCGGCGTCTCGCCGCAGGAAATGGCCGATATCATCCGCTCCATGAAGACCGCCGGCGCGCTGCATGCGGATCTCGTGATCCGCTGATCCGCACCATGAGGACGCACTGCCCGGCTCAGCGCTTTTCGGGCTTGGTGATCATGATGACGCCGCGGCGGCGCATGTCCATCAGGCTGGTCAGGAATTCGCGCTGCACCGTCTCCGCCTCGGCTCCGACCAGCGGCGGCGCAGACTTCATGTCTTCCCGGTACTGGTCAGCCATGCGCGATGAGATGTTCGACAGAAGATAATCCTGCGCCGCCTGGTACCGCCCTGAAAGGCTCGACAGCACCTTCATCATTGTCGCCTGATCGATCTCCCGGAACACATTCGGCACGGCCGGGCGCGGCAGGATGTCCGGCAGCCCCTCGACCGTGAACAGCCCTTTCTGAATCACCGCCAGCTTGCTCTCATACCGGCTTTGCAGAAAGCCCACGAGATTCTCGCGCTTGTCGTTCGGGATCAGGCTCAGCACTTCGCCGATGCTCTCGAGATGCCCCTCATCGCCCACCTCCTCGTCCTGAGCGATGTTGAGAAACTCCATCTCCACCATGCGCGCCATGACCGTGTCGATCCCGGCATCGGCCCGGGGCGCCTCGACCATCTGGCCCATGACAGGCGCCAGCTTGTCGTCCTTCAGATGGCAGAGGATATTCGAAGAAACAGACGGATCAAGCTTGCGAAGGATCAGCGCAATAATGTTCGGCGTCAGGCGGCCGAGATAGGCGGCAACCTGTTTCGCATCCCGCCGGCTCAGCCGCTCCCAGGCATCGCCGTCATCATCGATTGGCGCCGGCGCGCCCGGCCCCCCGCCGAACACCGCGGTAAGGCGCGACGGCTCGACAATGCCGGCCATCACTTCGCGCGCCCTGCCCCGCCCGCCGCGCATCGCGCCGGCCGTCCTGCGAAGCTCGGTCAGGAAATCTATGACGATCTCCACTAGATCATCGCGCGACAGGAAGGTGATGCTCTCCAGCGCCGCGGCCATGCGGGCCACAGCGGTGTCATCGAGCTTCTCGACAATCGGCCTGGCTGCGCTCTCACCGAGCAGGGCAATGACAACCGCCGCGCGCTGGGGCGGGGTGAGGGTGGCGGCGCGGCCGGTGCCGGGCGCAGGCGTTTCGGGTCTGCGGGTCAGGCGGGGCTCCATGCGCGAAGGGGCTAAGTCGGCGTTCAGCCTGAGTATCCTCTCAGAATGGCTTCCGTGATCTTAAGCCAGCCATCAGCAAGCACAAAAAATCCGATCTTGAACGGCAAGGACACGACTGTCGGCGGCACCATCATCATGCCGACCGCCATAAGCACGGAGGCCACAACAAGATCGATCACCAGAAATGGCAGGAAAATAACAAACCCGATCTGGAAGGCATGCTTGATCTCGCTCAGCATGAACGCCGTTGCCAGCAGCGAGAAGGATGGCGGCTCCCCCTCCACGATCGGCCGGTTCACCGCATCGGACAGCGTCAGAAGCGCTTCGGGATCGGTACGCATCGACATGAAGGCCCGGAACGGCTCGGTCGACAGCGCCCAGGCCGCCTCCTCGTCAAGCGTGCCGTCCATGTAGGGGGAGATCCCCTCCTGCCAGGCGGCGGTGAAAACCGGCTCCATGACAAAAAACGTCAGGAACATCGCCAGCGCCATGATCATCATGTTCGGCGGCGCCTGTTGCACGCCGATCGCCTGGCGCATGAAGGAGAAGACAATCACCATGAACGGCAGGCAGGTGATCATCATGGCGATGCCGGGCACGAGGCTCAGCACCGTCACGATCAGCACCAGCTGGATCACCGACCCGCTGAGCCGCCCATCCTCGCCGGGGTTCAGCAGGCTTTCCAGGCCCGGCGCAGTCAGGGCCTCCTGCGCGAACACGGGCAGCGCGAAACTGGCCAAAACGACCAGCAGGATCAGTATGCGGCGAAGCAGGCCGGCCTCAATCATTCCCGCCCTGGGCGCGTTCGATGATCTCGACGATCTTGACGGCAATCTGCCCGTCTTCGGTCTCGATCAGCTCGCCCTTGGCGATCAGCTTGTTGTCGATGATCAGGTCGACCGGATCATCTATCCTGGAAGTCAGCGTGATGACCGATTCCGGCTGAAGCTCCAGAATCTCGGCAACGCTCAGCCGTTTCTGGCCCACCGAAATGGTTACCGTCACCGGCACGCTATAAATGGAACGGCGATACTGGTTCCGGCCCGACGCGTCGCGGCGGTCCTCGGCGGCAGCTGCATCCGGGGTTTTTTCCGGCAGGGCCATGGTCTACTCCTTGATAACTGTGGAAGATGGGCTCAGCCGCGCGAGACAGGCGCTCATCAGGCTGTCAAAATCGAATGTCACGCCGCCGGTGCGCCAGGAAATCTCGGCCGATCCGGCGCCCTCCCCTTCCTGGGGAACGACCTCGCAACGCTCCGCAAGCGACGGATACTGAGCAATCAGATCGCCGAGTCTTGCGGCAACCTCCGGCTCCGCGCGGATCTCGAACCGCGCCGCAGACGACGGCACCAGCGCGGGCACATGCCGCATGATCTCTTCCGCCAGAAACTGGCGTGAAAGCTCAGGGAGCAGCTCAGTCGCCATGGCCCTGAGTGCAACCGCAGCCTGTTCGCGCGCCTCAGCCTCCAGCCGGTTCAAGAGCCCTGCAAGGGACTTGACTGCCCCTTCCAGAGCAACCTCATGGGTTGCCGGGGCCGGCGCCGCCATAGCGGTTTCCAGGGCAGCAGGGGCGGCTGGCGCGCCAGCCGCAGGCACCCGCGCGGCTTCAGCGCGCTCACCGGCCTCGCCCGGCGTCCTCAGAATTTTCAGCCAGTCCGCAGGCTGACGATCTGTTGCTGGATGGAACTTCGGCAGCTGCGAGAAGACCGTGTCACTCATTGACGGCGACCTTTCTCAGCTCCGCCGCAGGCGCCTTCTGGTCCTCGTTCAACCATTGCTGCAGAAGGGCTGCGGCCTCGTCCTGGCGTTCGGTCGTGTAATCCTTGAGATAGTTGAAGGGGTCGGCCTCGGGGTCTGCCATAGTGACCGGCGCCGCCCCGGCCCCCGCCCCTGCCCCTGCGAGCGGATTGGCCGCATCCGTTCTGGGTTTCTGCATCAACATCGGCCGGATCACGCCGAAGGTCAGGACAATGACGACGATGCCCAGCAGGAGCGCCTGCAGCCCGGACCAGAAATACCGCTCGACCAGCTGCTCCATCAGACTTGGCGGCAGGACAAGATCCTCTGCCTGCGGAACCTGGAACGGCATCAGCTCTACCGAAATCGTGTCGCCGCGCTGAAGGTTGAGCCCCGCCGCCGAAGCGATCAGCTTCTCGAAATCCGCTGCAATCTGGGCCTGTACCGGGCCCGCATCATCCGCTGCCAGATCAATTCCGAGCGCCTGGACGTTCACCAGCACGGCCACCGAAATACGCTGGATCTGGCCGGGCAAGGTCTCGACCTCAGTGCGGGTCTCGTTGATTTCATACGAGACCGATTCCATCGAATTTCGTGCCTGACTGCCAGCGCCGCCTGCCCCGCCCGCACCCTGCGGCAGATTGCTGGCAACGGTCACACCCCCGCCCCCGCCGCTATTGGTCTCGTTCACATCGTTGACCGTCCGGTTACGGATGACCCGGGACTGAGGGTCAAACGTCACGGCCGAAGTGCGCAGCCGCTCGCGGCTGACATCGACGCTCACCGAAACGCGCGCATTGCCTGCGCCAAGCCTCGGTTCGAGCAACCGGACAATCTTCTCCTCGATAGCGCCCGCCTCGCTTTCGGCGGCCGCGCCAGGCTCGGCGTTGCGGTTGGAGTTCGGGCCCGCAAGGATGCCCTTGCTCGGATCAATGACTGCCACATCCTCGGCCTTCAGGCCAGAGACGGCGAGCGCCACGAGATACTGGATCGCCTCGGCCTGGCTCTGGTTGAGGTCGCGCCCCGTTGTAAGCGTCACGGACGCTGTCTGCTGCGGCTGGCTGCGCGCAAAACCGGAGCGCAGGCTGGCACCGATATGCACCCGCGCCGAGGTCACACCGGGGATCGCCAGGATGGTCCGCGTCAGCTCGCCTTCCTTCGCGCGCCAGTAGGCGGCGTTATACATCTCGGAGGTGACCGAGAAACCATTGACCTGGTCCAGCAGTTCATAGCCCTGGACCGACTGGCGCGGCAGGCCCGCCGAAGCGAGTTCAATCCGTACGAGGTCGCGCTGGCCCTGCGGGATGAACACCGCTTCGCCGCGAATCTCGTACATCACGCCGCTCCTGTCGAGTTCAGCGATCACATCACCGACGATCTGTGGCTCGAGCCCGGCATAGAGCAGCGCCATCGGCTCGCGGGTCATGCCGCGCACGAGGAAGCTCATCGCGAGCACGACCCCGAGGACCGCCCCGGCGAGCATCAGCTGGCGGGCAGGCGGCAGGCCTTTAAGATCATCAAGGAGTTTCATGAAGAATGGGGACCAATCGGGTTCGAATCTGCTGCAATGATTAAAAAATCACCCGAAATCGTTAAGGTTATCTTTACCACGCCTTAGTCTAACTGGGGCTGCCTCACATGGTAGACTCGGACACGAGATGGCTAAGAAACCCGCCGCTGACGAAGCGGGTAAAACGGAAACCAAGACGAAGTCCGGCGGCGGTATCGTCGGGCTGCTGATCGTGGCTGCGGCCTCGCTGGTCAGCTCTTTTGGGCTGTTTTACCTGCTTTCCCCCACCGCTCCGGCGGCGACGACCGCTTGTGCGCCGGTTCCCGCAGCCGCGGCGTCTGTGCCGCTGGCGCAGAACCAGACCTATGTCGAACTCGGCGAAGTGCTGATCACGATCGGCAGCGCCCCGGCCACCCGCTACCTGAAAATGAACATCACCGTCGTGACCGGCAAGGACGGCGCCGTCCGCGTCAAGCAGGCCGAACCGATGCTGATCGACGCCTTCAACACCTATCTGCGCTCGATCGAAGTGTCGGACCTCGAAGACCCCGGCTTCTATCCGCACCTGCGCGAGCAGCTCGCCCGCCGCTCCGAACTCGTCCTCGGCGCCCCAGTGTCCAACGGCATTCTCATCACAGAATTCCTCCTGAGGTAGGCCCATGGACATTCCCAGCATCCAGCCCACGGACATCGCGATCTTCCTAGTTTCCTTCGCGGCCTGCGCCTATTGTATGGTGCTGAGCCGGCGCCTGAAGGCGCTGCAGAACACCAAGGACGGCCTCGGCGCGACGATTACCGCCATGTCGAACTCCGTCGCCGCGATGTCCACCGCCACCCATGACACCCGCACCCGCGTCGAAAGCATGGCGACCCGCCTGACCTTCCTGATCGCCGAGGGCGAGAAGATGTGCGACCGGCTGGAGGCGACCATCATGCAGATGGAGACGTCCCAGACCAAGGCCGCCGACCAGGTCCACGCCGCCCAGTCAGAACTCAACACGATGATGCGCGACGTGCTCGACCAGTCGCGCGGCCGTATCGCCGAGATGTCGGCCATGATGCGGCAGATGCGCTACCTCACCGACACCCAGCCTGGCCCCGCACGGCTGGGCGAGCCCCCCTCTCCCCTCACCCGAAGCCGGACGGCCTGACCCATGAGCTCGCTCACCCCCAACCGATCCCATGTCCTCCTGACCCTCGGCGTCCTGTTCACAATCGGCGGCGTCATGCGCTTCATGCCCGAAGGCATCGCTTTTGCCGAACAGTCCCCTGCCACCACCAGCACCGCCACCAGCTCAAACGCCGCGACGGAAGCCCGCACCCTGGTGCCCGCCGTCAGCGTGACCGAGCGCCGCACCGCCGATCCGCCTGGCGAGATCTGCTTTTCGGCAGAGACCGCCGCCCTCCTGCAGGAAGACCAGTGGCTGTTCGAGAATGGCCGCGAGGACCTGCGCGAACAGCAACTGACGCTGCAGACCTGGGAAAACGAGCTCGAAACCCGCACCGCCGAACTGCGCGAGCTGCAGGCGACGCTCGAAGCCCGCTGGCAGGAAATCCAGGCGGTCTCCGACCGCGACCTCCAGCACCTCGCCCAGATGTACAGCGTCATGAAGCCCGACCAGGCCTCCCAGATCTTCAACCAGATGGACCCCGGCTTTGCCGCCGGCTTCCTGCGCCTGATGCAGAGCGATCAGGCCGGCATGATCCTCGCCAATATGGACACCCAGAAGGCCTATGTCGTCAGCGTCCGGCTCGCGACGATGAATAATGATGTGCGCGCCGCGCCGCCGCCCGAGCCTCAGCCCGCCGCGCTCGCTGAAGCGGCCAACTGACCGCCCCGCAGTTCCCACGGGCCGCGATCCTGATAGAATGCCGGGCTGGAGCCTGACACCGGGAGCCCGACATGACCCTCACACGCCTGTTTTGCCTGGCGGCTGGCGCCCTCGCCTGGCTCGCCGCTGCCTGGACTGCCACGCCGCTGCCGGCGGCCGCCGATGCCCCGCCGCACATCCTCGTCTTCTCGCACACCACCGGCTACCGCCACGCCTCGATCGAGCCGGGCATTGCCGCGCTGGAGGAAATCGCAGCCGCCGAAGGCTACAGCGTCACCGCCAGCGAAGACCCCGCACTGTTCACAAAGGACGGCCTCGCCCGCTTCGACGCAATCGTCCTGCTCAGCGCAACGACCCACCCGAATGACCCCTCCAGCGAATGGCTGCAGGAAACCGGCCGCGCCGCCCTCAAGGATTTTGTCCGCAGCGGGCGGGGCGTGGTCGGCATCCATGCCGCCGCCGATTCGCATTATCACTGGCCTTGGTACCGGCAGATGCTGGGCGCAGCCTTTGCAAGTCACCCGCCTGGCACGCCGGAGGGCCGTATCGTCCTGCTCGAGCCCGGCGATGTCACGGTCCGCGCCCTGCCAGGCAGCTTCCTGCGCCGCGATGAATGGTATTACTTCAAGGATGTCGCCAGCGACCTGACCCTTGTTGCCGGCGTCGACCCCGCCTCCATCGGCGAGGTGGACGAAGACCTCCTCCCCCTCTCCTGGCGGCAAACCTTTGAAGGCGCCCGCATCTTCTATACCGGCATGGGCCACACGAATGAGAGTTTCGCAGAGCCCCTCGTCCGTACCCACATCGCCGCCGGCCTCAGCTGGGTCCTGACCGGGAAAGAGTGATCGCGCGTTCACGATGCCGGCCTGCGCTTTGAACCGCGCCGCGAACAAGTCAGCGGGTGACGCAGCGTCGCCCCTATGAGGGCCTGGTGCGCCCGCCTAGTCTTTGGCCATTCTCCGGGGAGGAGCGCATGCGCGAACCGAAAACTTATCTCGGCTGGACCGTCGATTATACCTCGCCCCCCGGCGAGGCGGCCTATGCCGCGCCGGATTCGGTCGCATGGCAGGTGTTCAAGAATCCGGTCGCGCTCGCAATCGGCGGCATCTGCGCCGTGCTGCTGGAGTTCGCCGATCCCCGCATCCGGTCCGGCGTATGGGATCATTCGGTATTCAAGACCGACCCCATCGGCCGCGCCAGACGCACCGGCATCGCCGCGATGGTCGGCGTCTACGGCCCGCAAAGCGCCGCCCGCCGCGTGATCCGGGGCGTCACCAACATGCATGCGCGCGTCGACGGCAAGACCCCCGCCGGCGAAGCCTACACCGCGCTAGACCCGGAGCTGCTTGACTGGGTCAGCGCCACTGCCGGCTATGGTTTCCTGATGGCCTATCACCGCTTCGTGCGGAGTCTGACTGAAGATGAGATGACGTGCTTCTTCGCCGAGGGCGAAACCGTCGCGCGCCTTTACGGCGTACAGCATCCCCTGCGCTCCGCCGCGCATTTCAATTGCATGATGGCGCATCTCCTGCCGCGCTTCGAGCCGCATCCCATCAACACCGAATTCCTCGCCATCATGAAATCCGGCCGCGCCGCGCCGGGCGTCCCCAAAGGCCTGCAGAGCGCGCTCGTCCACGCCGCCATTGACATCCTGCCACGCCCGGTGCGCGAGCGGCTGGACCTCGGCGCGGCCTATAATCTCTCCCCCGCCGGCCGGCTCAGCGTGAAAGCGGTGGCCGCGGTCGCCGAGCGCACGCCGGACCTGACCGGCCCCCCGGCCCAGGCCTCTGAACGCCTCGGCCTGCCGCGCACCTTCCCCTGGAAATCCGACGCCGAACGCCGCCGCCTGCTCAGCGCGTCCCGGCCCCTAACTGCCCCGCAGGGAGCCTCTGCATGAACCTCGCTTTCACTGCCGAAGAAGAAGCCTTCCGCCAGGAAGTCCGCGACTTCCTCGCCCGCAACCTGACCGGCGAGCTGCGCGCCTACGCCCAGCGCATGACCAGCGTCTATGCCGCCAAGCCCATTGCGCTGAAATGGCAGGCCCTCCTCGTCAAGCAGGGCTGGGCCGCGTCCTCCTGGCCGGTCGAATATGGCGGCACAGGCTGGACGCCCGCCCGGCGCTACATCTTCGATGTCGAGATGGCCCGCGCCGGCGCCCCCTCCCTCTCGCCCATGGGTCTCGCGATGTGCGGCCCTGCCCTCATCGGCCACGGCACCAAAGAGCAGAAGGATTACTACCTCCCCCGCATCCTGTCGGGCGAGGATTTCTGGTGCCAGGGCTATTCCGAGCCGCATGCCGGCTCCGACCTCGCCGCCCTCACCATGTCGGCCGTCGATGACGGCGACGCCTTCATCTGCAACGGCTCCAAGATCTGGACCACGCATGCCAATGAAGCGAACATGATGTTCTGCCTCGTGCGCACGGATGCCTCCGGTAAGCCGCAACAGGGCATCACATTCCTCCTGATCGACATGGACCAGCCCGGCGTGCGCGTGGACCCGATCCTCATGCTGTCCGGCGAGCATATCCAGAACGCGGTCTTCTTCACCGATGTGCGCGTTCCGAAAGCCAATGTCATCGGCAGGGTCAGTGAAGGCTGGACCGTCGCCAAATACCTGCTGGAATTCGAGCGCGGCGGTTCTGCCTATGGCCCGCGCCTGCTCGCCCGGCTGCGCGCCCTGCGCGTCACCGCGGCCGAAGAAGGCGCGCTGGACGCGGCCTTTGCCGCGAGGCTATCGCGCGCCGAAGCCGAAATCCTCGCGCTCGAAGCCGCCGAACTCCGCCAGATGTCAGACCTCGCCCGCGGCGGCACGCCCGGCCTCAAGGCCTCGATGATGAAGATCCGCGGCACCGAGCTCAGCCAGCACCTCACCGAACTCGCCCTCGACCTCGCCGGCGCCTGGGCCGCGCCGTTCCAGCCGCACCATACCGCGCCCGGCGGGCCCGTTCCCGGGTTTGAAGGGCTCAACACCCCGCAGGCCGGCCCCGACAGCGCTGTCACCGTCAGCGCCAAATACCTCAACGACCGCGCCGGCTCGATCTATGCCGGCTCCAACGAGATCCAGCGCGGCATCCTCGCCAAGGGCCAGCTCGGGCTTTGAGCCGCGGTCACGCGCCTTCGGAAAGCTGGCGAACTAAACCGCGCTTCGGGTGCCATGTGACAGTTTCCTGCGGAGGTGCCGGACGGTGACCGGAGAGAAGTGAAGCAAAAAAATCGTCGGCTCGATGCTTCTCATGCTGCGCGGTCCGGGTATCTCAGGATAGCTTCGGAGCGCCGCCTGCGCCGCAATTTTCAAACCCTCCGATCAGGCCTCACAAAGAGTACCAGGTCGCGCGCGCCTTGCCATGCTTGCGAAGCCGCCCCGCCTCTACCAGTTCGCGCAAGCGGACCTTGAGGGTGCTCCGGTTCGCACCTGTCAGCTCCTCGATCCGCCCTGCATCCAGCCGCGCATGACCCTTGAAGAGGGCGAGTATCTCGACCGACAAAGAGGGAAGCTCATCATCGCCTTGCTGCTGGGCTTTCTCGTCGTTGAGACGCCGCGCAAGCGAGTCCTTCTGCGTCTTCAAGGAGCGCAGGAAAAACCCGGTCCAAGGCTCCCAATCGGGCGTCTCGCTTTTCAGGGTTGCTTGGGTGCGGCGAAGGGCATTGTCGTAAAGGTCTTTGTTCTCTTCGATGACGCGCTCCAGTGAGGCATAGGGCACATAACGGCAAGCCTGCTGCGCGCCTTGTCCCGATCCATACGGCGCCGGTCGGCGTGCGTATTGGCATCGCCAAGGGAAAATTCACGACGCCTGAGCCGGATCCGGAATTGGACGCCGAAGCGGCTGCACTGCTCGCCGGCACGCTTTCGTGAACCTGTTGCTCGACACGCATATTGCGATCTGGGCGGTTGAGGATAATCCCCGTCTGTCTAAAGCTGCGCGTGCACTGATCCTTGATCCCGCCGCCACGCTTTACGTGGGCGTCGTCAGTCTCTGGGAAATCGCCATCAAGCACGCACTGGACCGCGGTCCAGAGTCCATGCCGATGTCGGCAGAAAGTGCGCTGGGCTTCTTCGAAGCTGCGGGTTTCGTCATGGTGCCGGTCGCCAGCGCTCATGTGCTGACGCTCGCGACCCTTCCCCGGCATCACGACGACCCGTTCGACCGGCTTCTGGTCGCAACGGCTCTGACTGAGCCTTACCGGTTCGTGACGCATGACACGCGCCTTGCTGCTTATGTTCCGATCGTGACCGTGGTCTGATGGCTATCGCCCGAAGCCGGACTTTCATGAGTGGAGAGAGCGAAGCTCTCCTTTTGCCGGAGAGCGTTGCGTTCGGAGAAGGCATCGAACTCATCATCGTGTGCTCCGGTGACGTGTTGACGATCTATCCGGCCCGGATGACGACCACAATGATGCAGGAGCGCCTTGCGGCACTGCCCGCACCGTCTGAGATCGAAGTCCGCGAGACCGGGCCACGATCCAAGAAGTACCCGCCATTCTCGCTGAGGCTGGCTATTCGAGGCGAAAGATCCTCGACCGGATGATCGCGGCTCAGGCGTTGGCGCACCGCGCCGCTCTCATCACGATGAATGCCGATGACTTCTCGGACATTCCAGCGCTGGATCTTCTGGACTGGAGTTGAACCTCCGGCACCGGCAAAACCCACAGAGGCTGGCAGATCCGCCCTCAAGGTAAGAAAAGCCGCCCCGCAGGTTCCTCCGAGGCGGCTCAGCTCAGGCTTAGGAAGGGTCTATTCCTTCGGGTTCCAGAGGATCACGTGGCGACCTTTCTTGCCTTTGACGGGGGCGAGGTTTGCAAAGATCTTGCGGGGTCCGATCTGCGGGTCGCTGAAGGCGCCCGCAGCAGAGTGGACAACGCTGGAGCTAGTCGGACGCGCAAGAGTCAACCGTGATCTGTTGGGCCGGACGTTTTCATGCCACCGTAGCTCGATCGCTTGCGGCACATGCAGGGGATGCAATAAGGCTCTCTCGCGCCTTAAAGCGTTGGATTCGGGATCGTCTCAATCCTCGCCTTTGAACAGCGATGTCTCCTGATAATGCGCGTCGATGACCTGTCGCATATGCAAGGTCAGGGGAAGCCCCCCGTTCTCAGCCCGCCAGATCTGATGGAAGCGGTCGACTGTGTCCTTGGCGGCTTTGATAACTAGCGCTTCTGGAGCGCCCGCTTTGGCTGCGAGTAGTCGTAATTCGTCGAAACCGAAGTCCTTCATGCTCTTCTGGCGAGCATATTTCAGGGCGGCATTGCAGTCGTTGAGGAAGGCAATTGTCGAAACAAAGTCGTAAGCTGGCGCGATCATTGGCGTACGCCGATCGCGATAGATGAGCGACCAGTTCTTCAAGTGCATATCGGCGTTGCCGATCAGTGTGTTGAACACCAGCCTGCGGATGAATTCATCGACACCCGCGGCGCCTGTCTCGATCCAGAGTACCTTAGCGAGCATCGGATAGCTTGCCCGATCATACTTGTCGCGTGGCCTAACGCCAAAGACCTGGGCGAAGTCCTCGATATGCGTGCGCTCGCCGCTTGCGGGCCGGTCAAATCGTTCGATAGCAAAGGCCGGCTCCTTGAGGCCATCTATGTCGTCAGGTAGCCCTTCTACGTCTTTTGGATCGACCAAAGTGTGTCGGGGCACATCCATGCCCATACGCTTTGCTATCGACATCATGGAGAACTCGTTTTCCGGCACGCCTGGAAAGCGCAAAGAAGGGAGTTTGACGATCCAGGAGCCACCCCTTCCATCGACGGGAATGGTCAGGCCGCCGGAGGCTTCGGCGATCGCAGAGAATTTGATCTGCACCCCTGCAAGAGAAAATCGCATTGCAGCTTTCTGCGCCGCTTCGGCTGCCAAGCCTTTCACTGCCGACACGTCGTCGACTTTCCACCTCGCATCATCAGGCGACGACACTGTCATGGCACCTGGAAGATCGGGCCCGAGCGCCCAAATAAGATGAAACTCGCGCATTTCCTTTACGCCGGCGCGCCTTGCGAGGTATTCCCGCATATGCCCTTCAGGCAGCAAATTCGAGAAGAACGGTCCAAGGCTTGTTTGCGTCGGGCGGGTCTTGGTGATGAGCTCGCCGAATTCGTCTTTGAACGACAGACTTAATGTGGGCCTGTTCGCGTCATCGATATAAGCGTCATTGAAGGCGAAGATTGACCGATCACCCTGCAGTAGCGTCAATGACCCAATTGGCTTACCATGGAGATTGACGTCAAGGATCTGCACATCACTCATTGTCGTTCTCGTCGAGGCGATAGGCGGGTCGTGGTTCCGAAGTTTCGTCCGGAACGGCGTTGGCGATCTCGTTTCGAAGCTGTCGCAGAGAGGTAGCGTGAGTGTCCAGGGTGCTCGCAAGCGCAGGGGTCTTCTGAACGCGCTTCAGGTGCTCAATAATACGGGCAATTGCCGAGGCTCGCTCTTCACTCAGCCTGAAATTGGCGAGTTCTCTTGAGGTCTTTTCCAGGCGTTCGAGGTCTTCGTTCTCCGGAAATTGCTCTTTGAGCTGAATAATCAGGCCTCTCAAACGATCAAGCATATTCCGTCCGGCTTTTTCCGACGCCGACTGCGGTTGATGGGTAAGGATTGCCTTGACGGCGGGAATGTGCTGACGCGGCACCAACATCAGCTCGAGGTCGAGCGTTCGAGCGAACGCAATGACGGTCGAAATCCTCGGGTCAGTTTCTCCATTCTCGATCTTAGATACTCTGGCTTGTGTTGTACCTGCCCGCTCCGCGAAAACGCGTTGCGTAAGGCCGATTCGATCACGAGCGGCCTGAAGTGATCTAACAATATCGTTCAAAGCATAGGTCATTTTGATGCCGAATAAGATATGCATGTACGTTATGATATCCTACTAAGTATTTCCGCCTGCCTCTGTCAAGGGATTTAACATCGTAATGGATATAGAACTTAGGATTAATACTCTTTAGAGCATCAGGAATAGTGCCGCTTTGTCGGTAAAGTGGGCTATCACCATAACTCTGCTCTACGGCCAACGACTTCTGAGCTGAACTCAACTTTCGCGGAATCCATGGTAGCGCCCCGGGGCGTGGTGTAAATTCGACTTGAGGAAGGTCATCGTGCGCGAATCCGTCGAGGTTGTGGTTGCGAACACCAACCAGAAGGACCTCACACGATGACCGAAGATAGATTGGCTTTATTCGACCTGATTGACCAGAGCGCAGACGACGATCTGGTGCGCGACATGCTGGCCTTTGCGGCCGGGCGAATCATGGAGCTGGAAGTGGAGGCGCGCACGGGCGCGGCTCCCGGCGCCCGCTCCGCGGATCGTAAGACTTACAGGAATGGGTACCGGGAGAGAGCTTGGGAAACCCGTGCCGGGCGGATCGATCTCGACATCCCGAAGCTGCGCAAGGGAACCTACTTCCCGTCGTTCCTCGAGCCCCGCCGGACGGCCGAGAAGGCGCTGACGGCCGTCATACAAGAAGCCTACATCAAAGGCATCTCGACGCGCGCCGTCGATGACCTGGTCAAGGCGATGGGCGGCACGGGCATCTCCAAAAGCCAGGTGTCGCGCTTGTGCGAAGAGATCGATGAGCGGGTACAGGTCTTCCTGAACCGCCCGATCGAAGGCGAGTGGCCCTATCTCTGGATCGATGCCACCTACATCAAAAGCCGGCAGGGTGGACGGATCGTCTCGACGGCTGCGATAGTGGCTGTCGGAGCCAATGCCGAAGGCAAGCGCGAAGTCCTCGGCCTTGCCTCCGGCGAATCCGAAGCAGAGCCGTTCTGGAAGGACTTCCTCAGGTCCCTGACAGCCCGCGGCCTGCGCGGCGTGAAGCTCGTTCAGCGGGAAATCGATCCTCGATCGATTTCTAGTCCGCTTCACTGACGACGATCACAAGGGCCTGCGCGCGGCCGCCACGAAAGTGCTGAACACCGGCCAGCAAAGATGCCGGGTGCACTGGATGCGCAACCTGCTTGGCCGGGTCGGCAAGACGCACCGCGCCGCCGTCGCCGCCCTGGTGAAAACAGTGTTCGTTCAGGAGACGCAGGAAGCCGCTCGCACACAGTGGCGCAGCGTTGCCGATAATCTGCGCGAACGGTTCGCCTCCGTCGCCGAGCTGATGGATGCTAGCGAGGAAGACGTGCTCGCCTACATGGCCTTCCCGAAGGAGCACTCGACACAGATCCACTCGACCAATCCGCTCGAACGGCTCAACAAGGAAATCAAGCGGCGAACCAACGTCGTCGGCATCTTCCCGAACGATGCTGCCATCATCCGCCTCGTCGGCGCACTGCTCCTCGAGCAGAATGACGAATGGGCTCTCACCCGGCGATACATGTCACTGGAAAGTCTCGCCAGGATCGTCGATAACCCTGTTCTCAGTCTGCCCGGCGTGGGCAACTGAAACCATCACCGCAGCCGAAACGGCCTGCACGAATTACACCATCTGATGGGACACTACCCTCCCACTCGGAGTAGAATAGATGAAAGCCACCAAAGAACGTGGCTCCCGATCCCCGACAGAAATGGATCAGCTGGTTGGAGCCAACGTACGGCGGCTCAGGTGCCAGCAGCGTTTGACGCTTCAGGATCTAGCCAACCAACTGGGCATAAGCCATCAGCAGCTCCAGAAATACGAGACCGGCGTGAATCGTCTGAGCGCTGGAATACTCCCTGTCGTCGCAGAGGCGCTTGAGGTGGATCTAATCACCCTATATGGAGATTGAACGAAGCCGACGCCGAGCATGCGCAGGGTAGATCAGCTGCGAGCAGAATGCGAAATCTGGCTGCGGCAGACAAAGTCGGAAGAAGTACTCAAAACCATGGCGCGCGTGTTGAAGGTGCTCGCCACTAAGTAAGGCTCGACGCCCCGTAGCAATTGAAAGCTGGGGATTGCCGCCCCAATACGCCTGCTCACATCCAGTCGGCGATGATAAACACAAGCATGCCACTTCCGCATCCGCTCCCGCCGCCGACGATCGCCGAGCTGCATCATCATCTGATCAGCATCGAACTGGTCTGCCCGGTAAACAGATGCGGTCACAGGCTTGTGCTGCCCGTGGACGCCTTCGGCGCAGATGAGACCGTCATTACGATTGCTCGCCGGTCTAAGTGCTCGAAGTGCGGGGCGCAATCCGCGAACGTTCATCCCAGATGGAAGCCAGTGGCGGGCGCTGGGCGCCCTATGTGACCGGCGGAGGTTGTGAGGGGGCTCATATCCTTAGAAAACCTTCCAAGGCGCTCGGAAGCTATCGCCTGCGTGCCCAAGCGTTTCCCACCCGACCGGGCGGTCCTGACGTCGTAACCTGCTCCTCGACACCAACGAAGGAGCAAACAATGAACGACATTGATTGGCTGGACGATCAACCCGCTGACAAGCGCTTGGCGCTGTATCTCGAAGAGGCGCTCGCTGGCGACGATTTCGACGCGCGGGTAGCGAAGCTTGCGAGTGAACTTGGATACGTCCGTTCACAGACGGTAA